>JAZNUA010000020.1:0-5220 GCA_045592045.1 Congzhengia sp.
ATATATTTTTCTAAGAGAGACTACTTATTTACAAAGTAATTTAAGGGAAGAAAAGTCCGTAGCAAATTTGCTACGAACTTTTTATATTCATTGGTTGTATTTATACTTAACAAAGTGGATAAGCTCGGGTCTTATTCTTCGTTTTCATACATGGTGTATATTTTGGGAAATGTCCCCTTTGTACTTTTGAGATCTTTTTTAGCGCTGAGATATTCTATTATCTCGGAAGAAATAATTTCTCCCGGTGCAAGAATAGGTATTCCCGGAGGATAAGACCAAATGTATTCAAGTGAAATTTTTCCTTCTGCCTTTTTTATATCATAAAATTCTCCTTTAATGTTCACAGTATCTGATATATTCATAGATTTTTCTGGCAATGGAATTTTCATAGATTCTACATCTGCGCAAAAAGAAAAAAACTTATCGATTTTGAAAAGTGCAGATGATAACTTCTCTAAGCTTTCATCAGTATCCATAACAGTAGCCATAGCAAGTGCGTATTTCTCTGAGGCCATTTCAAGCTCTATGTTTTCTTCGCGCAACATTTCCATAAGCAAATAACCATCACTTGCGGTTATTATAATTTTTCCCAAATCATCAAAATGTGTCACTCGTATATTTTTGAGCGTGCTGACATTTTTATAAAAGGACAAAAGCCTGTCCTCTAATACCTTTAAACTTTCGGGATGATTTTTCATATACCGCATACATTCATCGATTGAAGCTAACAGAATATAGCTCGGACTTGATGTTTCAAATATGGAAAGTCCGTGTTTTAATATATCAAGATTGACACACTCAGAATACACATTAAGCATAGCCGTTTGTGTCAAGGCCGGTAAAGTTTTATGTAAGCTCACAACACAAAGGTCACAATTCTTACAGGCGTCGGTCAGATGTGCGCCATGGGCACTGTCAACAAAAAGGTACACGCCGTGCTTCTTACATATATTATAAATTTCCGATATGTCAGAAATAACCCCGTCATATGTGGGAGAAGTGATTACAACAATTCCAATGTTGTACTCTTTTATGTATTGCTCTGTTTTTTGTGGAGAAATTGCACCGAAAGTTCCGATTTCTGTCATTTCGGGCAATATATAAAAAGGGTTTAATCCCAATATCTCTACGGCATTGTATACGGACTTGTGACAGTTTCGCGCTATTAGTATATTTTTGTTTTCTCGCGACAAAGCATATAATCCCGCCAGAATTCCACAAGTGGAGCCGTTAACCAAAGGAAAAGACATAAGACTTTTGTAGATGCTTTTTCCCAGTGTAGCTATATCCTTTAAGACCCCTTGCATATCGTGCAAATTATCGAAGCCTTCTACCTCTGTTATATCGATACTGTAAGGGAGCAAGGAATTCTTGGTAGCCCTCTTATGACCTGGCATATGAAAGGGTGTTTTAGAGCCGTTGTATTCAATTAACTTTTGTAAAAGTGAATCGCTCATAATTTACTTCCTTAAGGCTTTAAGCATTTCAATTTCTTTCTGAAAACCGTCAAGCTCGTTGGGTGTTTCTAAGTAAAAGGGCAAATCGCGAAGAGCAGGATGATTTATAATTCTGCTGAAAGCTTCTGTTCCGATAGAGCCTCCACCTATTACTTCATGCCTGTCTTTGTGGCTGTTGAAGGGGTTTTTGCTGTCGTTTATGTGAATTGCACGCAATTTTGAAAGACCGATAATATTATCAAATTCATTTAAGACACCATCCAAGTCGTTTACAATGTCATACCCTGCATCGTAAACATGGCAGGTATCCAAGCATACACCTACCTTGCAGGAAAGCTCAACGCGGTCAATTATTGCTTTAATTTCCTCAAAATTTCTACCTACTTCTGAACCTTTTCCTGACATTGTTTCCAGTAGAATTGTAGTGGTCATTTCAGGATACAAAATTTCATTTAATGTATTGGCAATCATTTCAATGCCTGCTTCCGCGCCTTGACCTACATGGCTTCCCGGATGAAAATTGTAGAGGTTATTGGGTATGGCCTCCATTCTTTTTATATCATCTCTAAAGGTGCTTTTTGCAAATCTTCTTGTTTGTGCATCGGCAGAGCAAATATTAAGTGTGTATGGGGCGTGTGCTAAAATCACATCTATGTTATTACTTTTTGCAAAGCTTAAATATGCATCAATATCCTTTTGGTCAAGTGGTTTTGCGGAGCTTCCGCGAGGATTTCTTGTAAAAAACTGAAAAGTATTAGCACCTATATTTGCTGCAGTCTTTCCCATAGCCAAAAACCCTTTTGACGCTGACAAATGGCAACCTATTTTCATTTTTATCACCTATACTAAATTTTCAAATTTATCTCCTGCGAGCAGATGAAAATGCAAATGAAAAACTGTCTGACCTGCATCTTCGCCGCAGTTGTTGATTATACGATATCCGCTGTTGCTGACACCTTCTGCTTCGGCTATTTTCTTGGCAGTTAAGATAATGTGTCCTAATAACTCCTTGTGTGAATCTTCCAGCTTGTTTGCACAACAGATATGCTCTTTGGGAACTATTAAAATATGCACGGGTGCCGCGGGGCAAATATCACGAAAAGCGTATACCAACTCGTCTTCGTACACTTTGGCAGACGGAATTTCACCGTTTATAATTTTACAAAACAAACAATCTTCCATTTTAAATATTCTCCTTTGTATATGTGATAATTTCTGCTACTACTTTATCTACAACCGCATCAATGTCACGATGGGTGTTTTCATCTACATCGACGATGATGTGGCTTTTTTCATATTCCTTTTCGTATTCTTTTAAAATAGCTACAATTTCATCCATAGATTTTCCCGAAAGCTCTGCCCGTTTTGTCCGTGAGTTTTTAAGGTTTTCGCAGATGGTTGCGGGCTTTGCTCTCAACCAGACGGTAATGCCGCTATTTGATATAATGTCACGGCATTTTTCATCTGTAAGGGTGCCTCCGCCTGTGGCAATAAGGGCATTTTTATTTTCGCAGATGTTTTGTACGGCAAACCGCTGAGCACCTTCAAAATATTTTTTGCCCTTTTTTGTCAGAACTTCTGCGACTGACATATTCTCGCATCTTTTTATATATTCATCGGTATCGTAAAAATCCATATTCAATTTTCCCGAAACTCGCCTGCCGACAGTAGTTTTTCCCGTGCCCATAAAGCCGACAAGTATAATATTTCTATCCATAAGCCCTCCGTTATTTCAAAAAGTTTTGCGTAAGGTATGGTGTGTCATCATCATTAAATGCGATTCCTGCACCCATGTGCGTAAACTTACCCAACAGATTTTTTCTATGACCTTCGGAATTCATTAAAAGCTCGTGCATGTATAGAGAATTTTGTGAGCCTGTAGCGAGATTTTCACCTATTGCCGAAAAATCAATTTGGGCATCATCTGCTCGCTCCAAGACCGAATCTCCGTTCTTGTTATTGTGGCTAAAGTAGTTATTCTCTGCCATATCGAGAGAATGTGACAACGCAATATCCGCTAATTCACCATTATATTTAAAGGGTAAAAGTCCCATTCGCACTCTTATGGCATTTGCTACATAGAAGCTCTGCACCTCAAAACTGTCCTTCAAATAATCAGAAGCAGGCGCATATAGCATATCAAATTCCTGTTCAACATCATAATCTATTATATTGATAGATGTTAAAGAATTATTCTCATGTGTGTCATAAAAAAAAGTAACATATGCACCACGGATCAGGTAGGTTTCCATGTTGGCATCTTCCTTGCTTCCGTTGGCAAAATAACGGGTATTGCCTTTAACTATGCCATTTTCAGCTTCGCCGAATTTTTCAGATACGGAGTCTTTTTTATCACCCACAGCCAGTCCCTCGAATAAAAACTCGGGAGAGTTTGTATATATGCCTACCACTTTACCGTCTTTGATACCTATTTGAATGTAGTTTTTGAAATTTTTATGGTAAATATTCCAATCAAAGCCATACTCCGACGGAAGTACATCAACAGGGGTGCCAAAAAGGGAATAAATTTCATCTTCTTCCATGCCTATTTGTATAGTTTCTTCACCAAAAGTGAGGGGACAATCCTTAACAGCAGGTCTGTTGTTCGGGGCGGTGTGTTGTACTAATTTATCTATAAGCACATTGCAACCGGAAGTCATTAAAACAACTGCAACCAAAAAAAAGGTCAGTGCTTTTTTCATTATATTCGCATCCTTTTTTATATTTAATTACATTTTAACATTTTGTACATTTTATGTCAAGAAATCCACAGTTAAATTTCAAAGAGATTTATGAGAAACCATTTGTCACGATTTGTCAACTTTCGTCCAATTTCTTGAAACTGTGATATAAAGTTGATATAATTTATTTATAAGCAAGCAACAGGGAGAGTTTAGATGAATACAGGACAAAGCACAACATTCGGACAAAATTTAAAAGCTTTGCGGAAACGAAACGGTATTACACAAAGCGATATGGCAAGAACCATCAATACTTCGCGAAGTTGTATATCAAATTATGAACTTGGCAATCGTGAGCCGGACAATGAAACCATACAGCTGATTGCTGATTATTTCGATGTGAGTGTAGATTATCTTTTTGGCAGAAGTGCAGTAAAAACCATATTCAAAAGCAACGATAATTTAATTAAGCTTCAGGAACTTGTGACCAAAATGAACAGTGTGGATTTCTTTGATGTAAGTGGTGCATCGGAGTATGTTGTTTGCGCGGTTATAAAATTTTACATATATTTGCAGAGAAAAGAAAAAGGGCTTATAGATTACCTTGACCAGTATTAAGCTTTTGGTTGTATTTTGGGAAAAATGTGATAAAATAAACGCACAGTTGTCTTCATAGACAACTGTGCGTTTATTGTTGGCGCGCCTTGAGGGATTCGAACCCCCGACGCCTCGGTTCGTAGCCGAGTCCTCTATCCAGCTGAGGTAAAGGCGCATATTCACTTTTTCAAATCAGCAAAATTTATTTTAGCATATTGCAGATTGTTTGTCAAGCGGTTTTTTACAGTTTCTTTACGATATTTGCATATTTATTGACCTTTTATCAGCCTTATGTTATACTGAAGAAAAACGGCACATACAATTTATAATACAAGCTATATTATAGAGGAGATTGATTTATGTACAAAAAACTGATATACCTGACTTTGATTATAACTGTTTTTCTTTCTATGAGCATGACTACATTTTCAGATAATGTGTCATCAGACAAAACCAAGTTTTCAGATGTTACTTCTGACTATGCG
>JAZNUA010000021.1:0-4022 GCA_045592045.1 Congzhengia sp.
GCTTACAGGAGAAAAGAAGCTTATCAATACTGCATATCTTATTATGGTAGCGTTAGATGAAAACGATCGACCGACTGCTGTGCCTAAGCTCATTTTAGAAACAGAAGATGAATTTATAGAATACGAAAGAGCTATCAAAAGAAAAGAAAGACGGGCAAAATGTCAACTGTAATATAAAATTATATATTAAAACATCAATCCCTCCCGTAACTATTATGGGAGGGATTGATGTTTAATTTGTAAAAAGCTCAATATCTTCAAGTGTAATATCATCGTGTAAAGCAAAATTTATACTGTTTGCCACAAGGTCTGCGCATTTTTTGATTAAAATGTCTATTTCTTTTGGGGTGGTGGTGAAGTTTAGTAATTCTTTGGGAACTTTTCCTGAATGAATAATATCTTTAATTGGAAATTTTTCGCCAAAACTTGAAAAAATCAAATCTAATGTATCTTCAGTGATGGTTGCAGCGTCAACCACCGTAGGAACACCTATTGCAATTACGGGAACTCCCAGTGTTTTTTGCGAAATTTCTTTTCTGTTATTTCCTACGCCTGCACCAGGATGTATACCTGTGTCACAGATTTGGATTGTGCTTGTAATTCTGCTGATATTTCTTGCGGCTAATGCATCAACTACAATTACCATTGACGGTTCAATTTTTTTACATAAAGAACTTATGATTTCTTCGGTTTCAATGCCTGTTATACCTAAAACACCCGGTGCCATCGCGCAAACAGATGAAAGGTTAGATGTAAGCAGCTCAGGGGCGTGTGAAAATAAATGCCTTGTAACCATAAGTCTGTCTACTACTTCAGGTCCTAAAGAATCGGAAGTGATTGCACGGTTTCCTAAACCAATTACCAAAACAGGCTTTTTTATATCTTCCTCCAGTAATAGACATATTTCATTCGCTATACGCCTGACGATAGCGAGATGCTCTTTTTTGCTGATATAGCGCAAATCAGAAGTTTCAAATGTTATATAATTTCCAATGGGTTTTCCTATTTTTTTTGCTCCCTCTTCTGTTTCTATTTCTACATGAGTTACTTTTAATTCTTTGGTAGAACTGTTGTGTACAGAGACCCCCGGAATTTTTTCAGCGTTTTCTGTGAAATATTCGTGGGTTTCCAAAGCTAAGTCCGTTCTTATATTATTCATTTTTACTCCTTTTGTTTAATTTTTTATCATATTTTGTACGAAAATTCAGAGTTTTATGTATTTTTTATGAAAAAAGTTAATTTTTTTCCAAAAAAGTCTTTTAAATTTGATTAAAAAGTGTTATTATATAATGTATATTAGTATGCAATGGAGGAAAAGCGATGGGAAAAGAAAAATTTTATATTACCACTGCGATAGCGTATACATCAAAAAAACCTCATATAGGAAATACTTTTGAGGTTGTTTTTACAGATGCAATAGCAAGATTTAAGAAGCAGATGGGTTACGATGTGTTTTTCTTAACCGGTACAGACGAACACGGTCAGAAAATTCAGAATGAAGCAGAAAAAGCTGGAATCACGCCCAAACAGTATGTTGATAATGTTGCAGGGGAGATAAAGGCTATCTGGGACTTGATGGGCTCTGACTACAATAAATTTATCAGAACGACAGATGAATTTCACGAAAAGAGCGTACAGCATATCTTCAAAAAATTCTATGAACAGGGAGATATTTATAAGAGTGAGTACGAGGGATGGTACTGTGTGCCTTGTGAATCGTTTTTTACAGAAACTCAGTTAGTTGACGGTTGTTGTCCTGATTGTGGCAGACCTGTTAAAAAAACCAAAGAAGAAGCATATTTCTTTAAAATGAGTAAATATCAGGACGCTTTAATGAAGCATATCGAAGATAATCCTGAATTTATACAGCCTGAGAGTCGTAAAAAAGAAATGGTAAACAATTTCTTAAAACCCGGACTTCAGGATTTGTGTGTTTCAAGGACATCGTTTACATGGGGTGTTCCTGTTGAATTTGATAAAGGTCATGTCATTTATGTATGGGTTGACGCTTTGTCAAACTACATTACTGCCTTAGACTATGATCCAGAAAAAGAACCGTCAGAGCTTATGGATAAATACTGGCCTGCAGATGTTCACATCATTGGTAAAGATATTTTGCGTTTCCATACAATCTATTGGCCAATTTTTTTGATGGCTTTAGGCTTACCATTGCCGAAGCAGGTATTCGGTCATCCCTGGCTGTTGTCAGGTAACGACAAGATGAGTAAATCAAAAGGCAATGTAATGTATGCTGATGATTTAGTAAAACTCTTCGGCGTTGATGCTATAAGATATTATCTTTTAAAGGAAATGCCTTATGCACAAGATGGTACGATAACCTACGAAAATATCATTTCCCGCTATAATGCAGATTTAGCAAATACATTGGGTAACTTAGTAAACCGTACAGTTTCTATGGTTAACAAGTATTTTGATGGTGTGATTCAAGCAGAATTTTATGGCGACTTTGATGATGAATTGAAAGCACAGGCGTTAGATGCAGTAAATGCAGTTACCGATAAAATGAACGAATTCAAGACATCAGATGCTTTAGAAGAAATTATGAATTTAGCCCGCCGTTCAAACAAGTATATAGACGAAACAATGCCTTGGGCATTAGCTAAAGACGAAGCACAAAAAGAACGCCTTGGCGGTGTTTTATATAACCTTTTAGAGTCTATAAGATTTATTGCAGTGTTGCTTCAGCCCTTTATGCCAGAAACCTCGAAGAGTATTTTTGAGCAAATCAATACAAAAGATACCACATGGGAATCATTGAGCGTTTTTGGCAAGATAAAAGTAGGGGATAGTGTTGGAACACCTACACCATTATTTGTTCGTCTTGACGAAACGAAGAAAATGGAAGAAATAGAAAAAAGCCTCGAAAAACCTGAAACGGCAGAAGAAAAAGAACCAGAAAACTTAATTTCTATTGAAGATTTTGCAAAAGTAGAAATTAAAGTAGGTAAGGTTTTAGAATCTGATTATGTTGAAGGTGCAGATAAGCTCTTGGTTTCTAAAATCAAAGTGGGCGATGAAATAAAGCAGATTGTTTCGGGTATTGCAAAGTTTTATCCGCCAGAAGAATTTATAGGAAAAACTGTAGCGGTAGTTACAAACTTAAAGCCTGTAAAACTTCGCGGAGTATTGTCAGAAGGTATGATTTTAGCGGCAAGTGATAAGAAAAATCTTTCGCTTTTAACGCTTGATAAAGAAATCAAAGATGGTACATCCATTGGTTAATTAAAAAAATAAGTATAGATGAGGAGGAGTTTTTGCAATGAGTAAATTCTTAGACAGAATTAAAGAGCGTGCAAAAATGGACAAAAAAACAATCGTATTGGCAGAGGGCGAAGATATTCGTACAATAAAAGCTGCTGATATGATTCTAAAAGAGGGTATTGCAAATATTATCATTTTAGGTAATAAGGCAAAAATTGCAGAATTGGCTATGGGCTTGGATATTTCTGCAGCTACTGTTTTGGACCCTGAAACAGACGAAAAGCGTCAGCAGTTTGCAGACGAATTTTATGAAATGAGAAAAGCCAAAGGTATGACACCTGAAAAAGCATACGAAACTATGGGTAACGCGCTTTATTTCGGTGTTATGATGGTTAAATTAGGCTATGCAGACGGTCAGGTTGCAGGTGCAGTTAATTCTACATCTAATGTACTTCGTCCCTGTTTGCAGATTTTAAAAACAGCACCCGGTACAAAATTAGTAAGTGCATTCTTCGTAATGGTTGTTCCTGATTGTGAATACGGTCACAACGGCACATTTATTTATGCAGACAGCGGATTAAATGAAAATCCTGATGCAGATGCAGTTTCAGAAATTGCGATTTCATCAGCAGCATCATTTAAACAGTTGATAGAAGCAGACCCAGTTATTGCAATGCTTTCATATTCTTCATATGGTAGCGCCAAGAGTGAACTTGTTGATAAAATGCAGTTAGCTACAAAATTAGCTAAGGAAAAACGCCCTGACTTGATGTTAGAAAGTCGGATCGTAGCCATGTCGT
>JAZNUA010000022.1:0-13476 GCA_045592045.1 Congzhengia sp.
GATTGAAGGTATTACACTTACAAAAAGTATAGTGATAATACCTAAAACTAGCAGATAGGCACCTGCAATTAACAAACCGCGTTTTGTTTTTATTATTTTTGGTTTATCGTCTTTTTTTACTAGCCTTCTTTCAAAAAATGAAATAAACGGGTTTAAAAAATATGCGATAACCAAGCCGTAAATAAAGTATGACAGGCAGGAAGTTATTGTCCTTAGCATTCCTGTTATCGATACATTTGCAGTAAATACCAGTTTAAACAGCAAAAACGATATCAATAAAATGGGTATCAGATTAAAATGCTTAATTCTAATTTTTTTCAAATGTACCACTCCTTATTTTTCGTTAAAGTATTGTATTATTCCGCAGTATATAGACCACGCTACTTGCTTTTGGTATTTTTCATCTGCGAGTTTTCGTTCTTCTTCTGAATTTGATAAAAATCCACACTCAATCAATACCGCCGGAAGCTTCGCTTTTTTTAAAAGATATATCTCGCTCCCTGCCGGTTTGATTTCCCGTCGGTTATCAGGATTTAAAGATGCAATCATACTTTTTTGAATACATTCTGCCAAAAGCTCGCTCTTAGGATTATTCACAGAATAAAATACCTGAGGACCGCTATATTTTTTTTCAGGAAATTTGTTCATATGGATACTTATAAAGGCATCGGCATCTGTTTCTTCTATTAAAGCCTCGCGGTTTTTAATATCTGAAACCTTTTTATTCTTTATACTTCCTGTTACATCATAGATGCCATTATCATCTGAACGAGTCAGCACCACATTGGTGCCATTGGATTCAAATAGTTTTTGCAATGCCAATGCAACAGATAAGTTTAAATCTTTTTCTAAGACACCCGTTTCACCTACTGCACCGCCATCGGGTGCACCGTGGGATGCTTTTTTTAATACTATACATTTAAAAAAAGTGTAATTCGACGCTGTCCGTCTAATTCTTGCGAAATTTCAATTCGGGATACGAGCTTATTGATTATAAACTCATCTGTTTTAAACTCTTTCAAGAAATTACAAATTATTTCTTTTAAATCGGTCTGAGGGGCATTTTCTTTAGATAATTGTCTTATTTTTTCCTCTGCTTTCAAAATTTCCTGACTTATTTCTTCGTGTATATCATTAAATGTCTCACTATCTATTATATCATTTAATTTGTCTTTGTAAAGGCGTTTAATGTTAAGTTTTTGTTTCAAAATTCCATCTTTTAGCATCGTTATTATTTTTTCTCTGTCTCCTGATGCCTTAGTGTAAAATTCTTTCAAATCCGATTCTTGCAGATTGAAATATTTTAAAAACAGCTGCCTTATATTGCTGTTGACTGCTTCATACACTATATCGTATCGTATACTCTTTGAGTTTGCGCATTGATTTGAACATTTTGTGGCTTTACATTTAAAATATTCATATCTGCCATCTTTAAGCATATAGCTCATTTTCCACATTGCACTCCTGCATTCTGCACATATAATTTTGCCGGAAAATATATGTCTTGTGCCTGTTTTTTGTGCGCGTTTTCTCTCTTTAATTCTTTTATTTATTTCTTCCCATCTTTTCGCATCTATAATCGCCTCATGAGAATTTATGATGCGTATATAGTCTGATTCGTTGATTTTCCGTCTTTTCTTGCTTTTATAGCTGACAGTTTCGGTTTTGCCCTGAACGAGAGTGCCAGTGTAGACCTCGTTCTTTAAAATATTTCTTATTTCGGTTTCGTTCCATAATTTAGATGTTAATGTACTGCCGTTCGTTTTGAATTTACTGCCGTTTAACCTCTTGTATTCGTAGGGATTGGGAATATTTTCCTGATTGAGTTTATTCGCTATTTTGACATATCCAAAGCCAGATTCGTACATCGAATAGATTTTTTTCACTACGAAAGCAGCCTTCTCATCTATAAAAAGCTTCCCCCTGTTTTCCTTGTCAAGCTTGTACCCATAAGGAGCAAAAGCACCTGTGTAGATGCCATTTTCTTTTTTGTGGCGTAGTGTTTTTTTTACATTTTCGGACAAATCCTCCAGATACCACTCATTTATAAGGCCGTTAATTTGGCGGGATTTTTTATTTCTTATGTCGTTAGTGTCTGCATGGTCCAAAACTCCTACAAACCGCACTCCCCACTCAATAAATTTCCCATGAATATAATGTTCAACCGTCTCTATTTCACGACTGAATCGCGATTGAGTTTTGCAAACTACAACATCTATATTCCCTCTTTCGCACATGGCTATCATTCGATTAAACTCCGGTCTTTGTCTGTCTGCACCTGACATATCTTCATCACAAAATATATCAACAATTTCCCAGGATTGATTTTTGCAATATTCGCAAAGAATGGATTTTTGATTTTGTATACTTTCGCTTTCATCTGTTTTTGCTTTTTTGTTTCTGTCTTCATCGGAAAGTCTGCAATAAATCGCCGCTCTAATCATTTTGAAGTTCCTCGATTTGTCGTTTTAGGATTTCTTTTGCTGTTTCGTTGATTTTTGCAGCTATTTCCGACTCATCTTCTGTCTTAAAAATGCACTCTACTATGTACTCCATAATCTGTCCCCTTTCAGTAAAGTGTATAAGCTGACAAAAGAAAATATTACAAAATACAAAAACGAGGCTGTTAAAAACAGCCTCGCTTATTTACTATTTATAGCTTTCCGCTTTTTGCAATGCAGAATCAATATTTGCACAAAAGTTTTCTTGTCCCAAAAGCTCATATATGCCTGACTTTTCCATAGCCTTCATAGGTTGTGCATTAACATGAGACAATATTACTTTAATTCCTTTTTCGTTGCATTTCTTTATAAATGATTCTAATGTGTTAAGAGCGTCTGTATCAACAGAAATAACGGAACGCATACGAAGTATGATACACTTTGTTTTTTCTTTTGGTTTGATCTTTGAGATTTGCCCTACAACTGCAAAAAATAACGGACCGTTTAATTCGTATACGCTGATGTATTCAGGTACTTTTCTTAACGCCAGGTTTTCTGGATCATCATTTTCGTCTTCAGCGTATTTCCAGCTTTCTACCGTCGTTTCATCACTCATTCTTCTCATAAACAATATACAAGCCGCAACTATACCAAATTCAATGGCAACAACAAGGTCAAACAAAACTGTAAGAACAAATGTAACTATAAGTATAAAAATATCACTTTTTGGAGATGTTTTAAATACATGTATCACCTGCTTATACTGACACATATTAAATGCTACATTTATCAAAATAGCCGCAATAGCAGGCATTGGAATAAACGATGCATAAGGCATCAATACAACCACAACAAGCAACAATACCAAAGCATGCACTATTGCAGATATTGGTGTTCTTCCGCCGTTTTTTATATTAGCGGCAGTTCGGGCTATTGCACCTGTTGCAGGAATTCCTCCAAACAATGCTGATGAAATATTACCCAAACCCTGACCAATAAGTTCTGTATTAGAGCGGTGTTTTTTGTTAACCATTCCGTCCGCTACAACACAGGATAAGAGCGATTCAATCCCTGCCAAAATTGCAATGGTAAACGCATCGGGAATTATTCCACCTATATCAGAAAAATTAACTCTAGGAAGATTAAATGCAGGAAAACCACTTTTCACTTCAAATATATCGCCTATCGTAAGAGCATTCATGCCAAAGCCCTTGACCATAACAACGCCAGCAGCAACTGCCAAGAGTGATGCGGGGATTTTTTCAAATATTTTAGGCCAGATAAACAGTATTGCAAGACATACAACACCTACAATAATTGCATCTGCGTTTATCGATGACGAATTTGCAACAAATGCTTCTAATTTTTCTAAAGTTTCGATTGGTTTTTCCCCATGGGCGTATGTAACACCAAAAAAGTCCTTCAATTGACCTACAACAAGCGTCACCGCAATACCGGCTGTAAATCCCGTTGTTATGGTAAAGGGAATGTATTTAATCAAGTTACCAAACTTAAAAACGCCCATTATTACCAAAAACACACCGGCTAATATAGTAGCAACCGCCAGACCCTCTGTACCGTTTTTAGCAACTATGCCTGCAACAATTGTAGCAAAGGCTGCGGTAGGACCTGAAATCTGCACGCTTGAACCACCTAATGCTGCAGTAACAAAGCCTGCTATAATTGCGGTATAAATACCAGCCTCAGGGCCGACACCGGATGCTATTGCCAATGCGATAGACAGCGGCAATGCAATAATAGCAACAATTATACCGGCTATGATGTCCTTAACTAATTGTGAGCCGCTATATCGTTTTAAATCAGTGAATAACATCGGACTAAAAGTTTTCATTTATCTTTCTCCATTCGTAATATTATGTGTTATAAATTGTTGAACGGTAATTATTATACACCTTTATTTTTTCATAATCAAGCATTTTCTTGACAAAAAAATTGGGTTGCCGTAATTTGCAACCCAATTAACCATAATATCTGCTGTTTTTCTTTTAAAACGCATTATCTTTTCTCCGCCAGCAAATTTCTCAATCTATTTACATCCTCTGCCTTCGGTTTATAGTTTTCTATATATTCAATAATCTCGTCAACATCGTCAGAAATAAAGCACAAGTCAATGGTAATATCGGAAATAAATTCCTTATCTGTTGCCTCATACATCCATGACACTATGGCGTCATAAAAACCGTTGAAATTATAAACTACAATTGGCTTGTTATGCTGTTGAAGCTGCTTCAGTGTAAGAATTTCAAAAAACTCATCCAGAGTCCCTACACCACCGGGAACAATTATATATGCATCTCCCTCGGCTTCCAACTTTTGTTTTCTCTCACGCATCGTTTCGGTATATATAAGCTTTGTGCATTTTTCAAACAATATCCCGTCTACCTGAAAAAATTTAGGCGTTATACCTATAATTTCTCCGTTTTTTTCTGCCACACCTTTGGCTACTGCTCCCATCATTCCGTTAGCACCGCCGCCAAATACAAGTCCGTGACCTTTTTCTGCAATTTTTCTGCCTAAAATTTCACCTGCTACTTTATATCTTTCATTGATTTTATCACTTGCAGCACCATATACACATATTTTCACATTATCACTCCTTCACTAAATATATTGTATGTTGGTCCATAATTATTTTAGCATATTTTTTTGACTAAATCAAGATATATTATGCAGTAAAAATCTATCAGGTGTTTCATTATTTTATCTGACACTTCTACTCCAATAACAGTACTTTTTTGTCGAAAAAAGGTAATTGATTTTTGGTGAACTTTTTTGTGTCTTATTGACTTTTTTTTAAAATAGTGATATAACAAGGGTATAAATTTTAGGGAGTTTGATATTATGACAAAGATTGATATTTTTTCAGGTTTTTTGGGCGCCGGAAAAACAACCTTAATTAAAAAATTATTAGACGGCGGTTTTGTTAAGGAAAAACTGGTTCTCATCGAAAACGAATTTGGAGAAATCGGCATTGACGGTGGGTTTTTACAGGATGCCGGGGTTAATATTACAGAGATGAATTCTGGATGTATATGTTGTAGCTTAGTGGGAGATTTCGGTATCGCACTGAAAAAAGTTCTGGCAGATTTCAATCCTGACAGGATTCTTATCGAGCCATCAGGCGTCGGCAAATTAAGTGATGTGATAAAAGCTGTCAATGATTTGGATGACGAAAATCTTATTCTTAACAGTGCTACAACTGTCGTTGATGCTAAAAAATGCAAGATGTATATGAAAAACTTTGGCGAATTTTTTAACAATCAGGTGGAAACTGCTAAATGCATCGTTTTAAGTCATACCGACGGTATGAGTGAAGAAAAATTACACGAATGTATGCATCTTTTAAAAGAAAAAAACCAAGATGCAGTTATTGTATCTACACCCTGGGACAAGCTTTCGCCATTACAGATTGTCCAGGCTATTGAGGGTGAATCTACATTAGATAAAGATATAAAAGTTTTAGAAAGCGAAGCCTGTCCTGTTTGCGGACATCACCACGGGCATCACGAGCATCACGGGCACGAACATGAACACAGTCACTGTCACGACCATAATCACGATGACGGACACTGTTGTTGCGGTCACGACCATCATGACCACCATCATCATGCAGATGAGGTGTTTAAAAGCGTAGGTATTGAAACCGCAAAAATATTTACAAAAGATGAAATAGCAAACATTTTATCGGAGCTTTTAGATGAAGAAAAGTACGGAACTATACTTCGCGCAAAAGGTTATGTAGCATCTGATGATAATGACTGGATTTATTTTGATTATATTCCTGATTCTCCTGATATAAGAAGCGGTTCTGCTTCTGTTACCGGCAGGATTTGCGTCATAGGTACTAATATTAACGATAGTGCTATCAAAAAATTGTTTGGAGCGTAATAATGAAACAGATACCAATATATTTATTTACAGGCTTTATAGAGGCAGGAAAAACCCAGTTTATACAAGGAACATTAGAGGATGTTCGTTTCAATGACGGAGAGCGCACACTGGTATTACTTTGCGAAGAAGGAATAGAGGAATTTGATTTTTCAAAGTTTTCTTCTGAGAATGTTTTTATTGAGACAGTAGAAAACGAAAGCGATTTATGCCCTAAGCTGATTTCATCACTGGCAAAAAAGCATAAGGCAGAACGAATAATAGTAGAATATAACGGAATGTGGCAGATAGATGATATTTTTGCCATTGTGCCAAAAGGCTACGGCATCGCACAAGAGATGTGTTTTTTTGATGCAACTACTTTTTTAAACTACAACGACAATATGCGTTCGCTTGTTGTTGATAAACTAAAAAGTCCGGAAGTTGTTATTTTTAACAGAGTAACCGAAAAAACAGATAAGATACTATTTCACAAAATTGTCCGCGGTATAAACAAACGAGTAAACATTGTCTTTGAATATACTGACGGCCATGTTGAGTATGACGATATCATTGACCCGCTCCCCTATGATTTAAATGCCGATGTTATAGTGATTAAAGATGAGGATTTTGCAGAGTTTTATCGTGATTTGAATGAAAACACACAAAATTATGACGGAAAAACTGTTATGTTTAAAGGCATTGTTGCAAAAAACGAAACGCTACCATCTGATTTATGTTTAGTTGGCAGACATATTATGACTTGTTGTGAGGATGACATAGATTACGGTGGTATGCTTATGGTACTCCCAAAATCAGCAATGGTACAAAACCGTGACTGGCTTATGGTAACGGGGAAAATCAAATACCAAAATCATGAATTATACAACGGTAAAGGTCCTGTGCTCTATGCTGAACAATTAGTACATTCCCCTGCACCAGAGCAACAGATTGCCACATTTTACTAAAACAAAAGACCACGCGATCGATTAGCGTGGTCTTTTATTTTATAATATACTTTTTAAGAATTGCTGTGCTCGTGGGTCCTTGGGATTTGTAAAGAACTCTTCCGGAGTACCTTCTTCCATAATTTTTCCGTCGCACATAAATACTATTCTGTCAGCAACATCCTTTGCAAAGCCCATTTCGTGAGTTACAACTACCATCGTCATTCCTTCACGAGCCAAGCTCTTCATAACATCTAAAACCTCGCCTACCATTTCGGGGTCAAGTGCTGATGTGGGTTCGTCAAAGAGCATAACATCAGGATTCATACACAAAGCACGGCAAATTGCAACACGCTGTTTCTGACCGCCTGACAACTGTTCGGGATACGCTTCTGCTCTGTCTGCAAGTCCTACTCTTTCCAACAGCTCCATAGCCTTTTTTTCTGCTTCTTCTTTGCTCTTTTTCAAAAGCTTCTGTGGTGCAAGAGTAAGATTTTTCATAACAGTCATGTGAGGGAACAGGTTAAATTGTTGAAATACCATACCCATTTTCTGTCTGTGTAAGTTTATGTTTATTTTTGGGTCTGTAATATCTACGCCTTCAAAGTAAATTTCTCCTGAGGTCGGCACTTCTGTAAGGTTTAAAGCACGCAAAAATGTAGATTTTCCCGACCCTGATGGGCCTATTATAACTACAACTTCTCCCTTTCTGATTTCAGCTGTTACACCGTCTAATGCACGGATTTCTTTACCGTTGTAGTGTTTTTTCAGGTCAACCGTTCTAATAATTATATTATCGCTCACTCTTACGCAACCTCCTCTCTAAAATTGCAAGAAGTTTTGTAAGTATCATAACAAGTATAAGATAAATTAGCGCAAGGCTTATATATGGAATTACCGCGGTATAAGTTTTGCTCACGATAACCTGTGCTGCTTTTGTTACATCCTGAAGTGCAATAACTGTAACAAGTGAGGTTTCCTTTAAAAGTGCAATAAGCTCATTACCCAACGCAGGTAAAATATTTTTGACTGCCTGAGGAATAATGATATGCCACATTGTCTGAGCATAGTTAAGACCAAGACTTCTTCCTGCCTCACGCTGCCCTACATTTATAGACATAATGCCCGAACGGGCAATTTCAGCCACATATGCTCCTGAGTTAATACCTAATGTTATAACTGCACAAAGTGTGGTCTGAAGCGATGTCTTTGGCACCATAACAACAAAGCCCATAATAAGAAGCTGTACCATTAAAGGTGTGCCTCTTAAAACAGTTACATACACCTTACATATGCCATTTAATAGTCGCAAAACAAAATTTGGTTTTCTCGACTGACTGTCATGTGTTGTGCGTATAAGCGCTACTATCATACCGATTATAACACCGATAATCAGTGCACCTATTGTTACCGCAAAAGTAATAACAAGGCCGTCAGTAAAGAATTTCCAACGGTTTTCATATATAAAGACCTGGTAAAACTGGAATATAAGACGCTGTAAACCATCAGGTAACGATAAAATCCAGCCGGGCGCCTCTTGTATCCATTTTGCAAATGTTAAAATTGCCATTCGCTTTCCCCTTTCTTACGAAATAAAAGGGACGAGATTCTCGCCCCTTTTAATATTTTTATTAGGGTTAATTCAGATTACTCGGCTTTTATGTATTTGCCGATGATTTCATCGAGTTTGCCTTCAGCTTTAAGTTCTGCTAATGCAGCGTTAAACTTTTCTAAGAGTTCTGTGTTTTCCTTAGCGATAGCTGCTGCATAGTTTTCTGTAATATATTCTGTATCTAAGATTTTAAGACCTTCGTTAGCTTCAACAAATGCTTTTGCAGGTTCGTTGTCGATAACTACACAGTCAACCTGGTCGTTCTGTAATGCTGCTACTGCTAAAGCACCATTGTCATAACGAGCGATATTCTCTTCACCGTAATCGTCTGCACAGTAGAAATCGCCTGTTGTACCAGACTGAACACCTATCTTTTTACCTTCTAAATCATCGATTGTAGCAATGTCACTGTTTTCTTTAACGATGACAACCTGAATACCTGTAGCATAGCTTTCAGAGAAATTAACTGATTCCTCACGCTCGGGTGTAACTGTCATACCAGCGAGTACTACATCGATAGAACCGGATGAAACTGCTGTGATTAAAGAATCAAAAGCCATATCCTTGATTTCTAATTCCATACCGAGTTTTTCTGCAACTGCCGCTGCAATTTCTGCATCAATACCTACAATATTATTGTCTTCATCAATAAATTCGTAGGGAGGGAATGTTGCGTTTGTACCCATTGTAAGTACTTCTTTGTCTGTTTTTGCAGAGCCACCGCAAGCTACCATAGCAAGCGCCAACACCGCTACCATCACTAACGCTAAAATCTTTTTCATAATTTTTTACACTGCCTTTCTTTTTGCACGCTTTTATCTTGGCGTGCATAAATTTACATTTTGATGTATAAATAATCAAAAAATCTTCTTAAATTATAGCACTCATCTTTTGTTTTGTCAACGGATTTTTTCTTTTATTATGCTTTTGTCAAATAATTTACAATTAGCCATTGATTTTTTGTATAAAAGATGCTATACTGTATGTTAGGTATTTTATAAATAACCTATGGTAATTATATATTACGGAGGTTGGATAGATTTGGAAAAAATTGTTGTAAAAGGTGGTAAGCGTCTTTGCGGCGAGGTAACTATCAGTGGCGCTAAGAATGCAGCAGTTGCAATCATCCCTGCTGCTTTGTTGGTAGATGGTATTTGTATTGTAGAAAATGTACCTGCTATCAAAGATGTTCAGGTTATTTGCAGCATATTGGAAGAACTTGGTGCTAACATTGAGTTTTTGGACAAATACACGATTAAAATAGATTCTTCTGCTGTACATAAATATACAGCACCTTATGAGCATGTTCGTAAGATGCGTGCATCCTATTATTTATTAGGTGCTCTTCTCGGCAGAGTAAAAAAAGCAGATGTGGCTCTCCCGGGCGGTTGTAATTTTGGAAGTCGACCCATTGACCAACATTTGAAGGGTTTTCGTGCTTTGGGTGCAAAAATCAACGATTGTGCTGAGGAAACAGGAGCAATATATGCCGAAACTGATGGCTTAGTCGGCACTGATGTTTATTTAGATGTGGTGTCCGTAGGTGCTACAATAAATGTTATGTTGGCGGCTACACTTGCACGAGGTACTACTGTAATTGAAAATGTTGCCAAAGAGCCTCACATTGTTGATGTGGCAAACTTTTTAAATGCTATGGGCGCAAACATTAAGGGTGCTGGTACTGATATTATCAGAATACGCGGTGTAGAAAAGCTACACGGTGGTACATATTCAATCATACCCGACCAGATAGAGGCAGGTACTTTTATGGTTGCTGCCGCAGCTACCGGAGGAGACATATTAGTCAAGAATGTAATTCCTAAGCATATGGATTCTGTAAGCGCAAAGCTTATAGAAACAGGAGCTAAGGTGTTGGAGTTTGATGACAGCATCAGGGTTATAGGCAGTGGTACAATCAATCCCGTAAAGATAAAAACACTTCCCTATCCAGGATTTCCTACTGATATGCAACCGCAGATAGTAGCCTTGCTTTCTGCTTCTACCGGAACAAGTATGGTTACAGAAAGTGTATGGGAGTCAAGATTTCAGTATGTAGATGAGTTGTTGAGAATGGGAGCTGATATTACCATCAACGGCAGATGTGCTACTATAAAAGGCACAGGGCTTACAGGGGCTGAGGTTAGAGCTACTGATTTAAGAGGTGGCGCAGGTATGGTAATTGCAGGTCTTATGGCAAAAGGCACAACCACTATTACCGATATTCAGTATATTGACCGCGGTTATGAAAATATGGAAGAAAAGTTCAGAAAATTAGGCGCGGATATTACCCGCATTGATAACTAAGTAAATTACTCAAAGGAGATGTACATATAAAATGAAAAGCAGTCAGATTATTTTAGCAGGTTTTGGCGGACAGGGTATACTTTTTGCCGGTAAGGTTTTAGCCTACACAAGTTTGGAAACAGAAAGAAATGTAACATGGCTTCCCTCTTACGGCCCTGAAATGCGTGGTGGTACTTGTAACTGCAGCGTAGTTATTTCAGACGGCACTCCCGTTGGTTCTCCCGTAATTGCAGAGCCTGATGTTTTAATTGCCTTAAACCGTCCTTCACTTGATAAATTTGAAAACGCGGTTAAGCCTGGTGGTTATATTATAATGGACAGCTCACTTATCGACCGTGATGTTGAGCGTACTGATGTTAATGTTGTTAAAATTCCCGCAACAGAGCTTACAAATCAGCACCATTTAGAAACATTAGCAAACATGATTACCATTGGTGCTTTGCTTAAGGCAACAGGTCTTTACACCACAGATGAAATTAAGCTTGGCATCGAAAAAAGCGTTCCTGCTTCTAAAGCATGGTTAATTGAGAAAAATATTGAAGCAGTAAATATAGGTTACAACTACGAAGGTTAAAATATAACAAGCCCCACGCAATCACTGCGTGGGGCTTGTTATATAATTAGAGCGTGCAGTTTGAAACTGCACGCTCTATATTCTTGTTATTTAGACAACTTTGCTTTTAAGTTTTCTAATTCTTCTTTGATTTCAGCAGGAAGCTTATCACCAAACTGTGCAAAATACTTTTCCTGGTCTGCAACATCTTCTAACCAGAGATTTTTATCAACTTCAAAGAGTTCTTCCAAAGATTCTGGTGTCATATCTAAGTCTTGAGTATCGATTGCGCCTTTTTCTGGAATGTAACCAATTTCACATTCTCTTGCACCTACTTTACCTTCACATCTGTCTAAAATCCAGAGGAGAACTCTCATATTGTCACCAAATCCAGGCCACATAAAGTTGCCTTCATCGTCCTGTCTGAACCAGTTAACATGGAAGATTTCAGGAGCTTTATCTGCATCCAAAGTTTTGCCCATGTCAATCCAGTGCTGGAAGTAATCAGCCATATTGTAGCCAACGAACGGCTTCATAGCCATTGGGTCACGGCGTACAACACCGACAGCACCAGCAGCGGCTGCTGTTGTTTCAGATGCCATTGTAGCACCTACGAATACACCATGGTTCCAGTCTCTTGCCTGGTATACTAATGGAGCTGTTTTTGCTCGTCTGCCACCAAATACGATAGCTGAAATCGGAACGCCTTCTGGGTTTTCGAATTCACTTGAAATGCAGGGGCAGTTCACAGCAGGAGCTGTAAACCTTGAGTTAGGATGAGCAAGCTTGCCTTCGAATGTCTTGCCGTTAACCTTTTTTCCTGTCCACTCTGTGCAGTTTTCAGGAGGATTCTTGTCTAAACCTTCCCACCAAACTGTCATATCATCATTGTTAATAGCAACATTTGTGAAAATTGTGTTTTTCTTTGTTGATTCTAACGCGTTGAAGTTTGTCTTAACACTTGTACCGGGAGCAACACCGAAGAAACCTGCTTCAGGATTGATAGCATAAAGTCTTCCATCCTTACCCTTTCTGATCCAGGCAATATCACCGCCCACTGTCCAAACCTTGTAGCCCTTTTCCTTTAAGTATTCAGGAGGAATAAGCATAGCCAGGTTTGTTTTACCGCAAGCAGAGGGGAAAGCAGCACAGATGTACTTAACTTCGCCCTTGGGGTTTTCTAAACCAAGAATTAACATATGTTCAGCCATCCAGCCTTCTTGCATACCCTGGTATGAAGCAATACGGAGAGCAAAGCACTTTTTACCTAAAAGAACATTACCGCCGTAAGCAGAGTTAACTGACATAATTGTGTTGTCCTGAGGAAAATGAACGATGTATCTTTCGTCAGGATTTACATCCTTTTTAGCATGTAAGCACTTAACAAAATCAGCGCTGTCACCAAGCTGATCTAAAACAGGCTTACCAATTCTTGTCATAATAGCCATATTTAATACAACATAGATGCTGTCTGTAAGCTCGATACCGATCTTTGAGAACGGTGAGCCAACAGGTCCCATTGAATAAGGTACAACATACATTGTTCTGCCAGCCATTGAGCCCTTGTAAAGAGCCTTTAGCTTAGCATACATTTCTGCAGGATCCATCCAGTTATTGATAGGACCTGCCTCTTCCTTTGTTGGTGTACAGATGAAAGTTCTGTCCTCTACACGGGCAACGTCATTAACAGCTGTTCTGTGGTAGTAACAGCCAGGAAGCTTCTCCTGATTA
>JAZNUA010000023.1:0-21953 GCA_045592045.1 Congzhengia sp.
AACGATTCAAAAGATATGGCAAAACCATCGTCGTTCTTTCCTATCTGTACGGGGTGTCTGCCAAATTTATCGCGGGCTGCAATTATATGACCGTCATCCCTCAGAATAAGAATTGAAGCGGAACCTGAGATTACACTTTGAGCGAATTTAATGCCCTCGGCAAAGGTGCTTTTTTGATTTATTAAAGACGCCACAAGCTCGACAGAGTTTACCTTGCCGCTTGTCATAACGGTAAAGTGGCCACCGTCCTTTAAAAGATACTTTTGTATAAGCTCTTCGGCGTTATTAACTATGCCCACAAGTGCAATAGCGTATGTGCCGATATTTGAGCGAATCAAAAGTGGCTGAGGATCATTGCCACTGATACAGCCTATAGCAGAATTGCCATGCATATCTTCAAATATATCGTGGAATTTTGTGCGAAACGGGGTGTTTTCTATGTTATGAATATCTCGCTGGAGACCGATTTTGGAGTCATAAGCTGCCACGCCTCCGCGTCTCGTTCCTAAATGTGAGTGGTAGTCAGTGCCAAAGAACACATCTTCTATTGCACTTCGTTTGCTGACTGTTCCAAAAAAACCGCCCATAAGATTATTCTCCTTTCCAAGGAACTATTAGTTGTTGTATTTTTTTGAAATTTCTTCGTTTTTTGCTAAAACTTTCTTTGCTCCTGCCTCTCTGTGAGCGTTGAGTTTATTTGCCAGGTCTTCATCTTCAACTGCTAAAATCTGCATAGCTAAAATTGCAGCATTTGCAGCACCGTTAATTGCAACTGTTGCAACAGGAATACCTGTGGGCATCTGAACTGTTGAAAGGAGAGCGTCCATTCCTTCTAAATTTGATGATTTAACAGGAATGCCGATAACGGGAAGGGTGGTGTTTGCTGGTATTGCACCTGCTAAATGAGCTGCCATACCTGCAGCGCAAATAAGTGCGCCATAGCCGTTTTCACGAGCACTGGCTGCCAAATCGTGAGCCTCTGTGGGTGTTCTGTGAGCTGAAAGCACATGAACGGTAAAGGGAACGCCGAAGTCAGAAAGAGTGTTTATTGCTTTTTCCACTATCGGCAGGTCGCTGTCGCTTCCCATAATGATTGCTATTTTCTTCATAATTTATCAAGCCTTTCGTAAAATAATACTAAAATAATGCAAAAATGGACAGACCTATATACTAAACAGTAGATAGGCTGCCCAGACGGTCGACATTTTAAAAATTTTTCTGCTCCCAGGCAGTGAACTCTGCCAATCCGTCAGTCGCAAAAAAATATCCTAAATTCTATACCTATAGTATATAAAAAAATGTCAGTAAAGTCAATGTTAAATTAAGAAAAAAAGTAACAATATTTCAGTTTTTTTGACGGTTTTTATAGTGTTATTTCCGTAAATTTGTTTTTTTGTAAAACAGTAGTGCTCAAAAACCCTAATTCCTTCAAAAGAATTCTTGTTTCTTTAAAGTTGCAGTCGAGGTTTTTTGTGTCGTGGCAATCTGATGTAATGATAATACGGGCATTCTTTTCTTTTAGCCTTTTTAGTATGGGAATTGAGGGATAAGGTGTCTTTTTGTAGCCACGGCAGATTGCACCTGTGTTTATTTCGAACAAATCACAATAAGGAAGCAGTGCATCAATACAGGAATATGCTAAATCCAAATATTTTTTATCTGTTTCGTCAAAATATTTATTGCCCTCGTTGAATTTTGTAACCAAGTCAAAGTGACCGATTATATCGGGAGAAATGGCGGGAAGTTTTGCCATATTTTCATAATAAGCAGAGACAAATTCCAAATAATCTCCGCTAAAGAACTCATTTACAAGGGAGAGTTGTATTTCCTCTGTATAGTCAATTGCAAAACGCTCGCCGCACTCTTTAACATAGTGGCAAGAGCCGATAATATAGTCAAAATCATCTCTTTTAAACTCTGTGTAGAGGTCTGCTTCTAAACCCGTGTAAATCTCAATTTTGTCCTTGTAGTTTTCCTTTAAGAGTGAAATTTCTTGTATGTATTTTTGAGTGTCTTCCTCACTCATACAAAAACTCAAATCTTTTGGCGTATAGCCGTGCCCCGAAAATCCCACAGCAGAAAAGCCCAAAGAAATTGCGTGTCTCACAATTTCTTCAGGTGTGTTTTTACCATCGCAATATTTTGTGTGAGTGTGAAAATTTGAGTTAATCATTTTGTCATTTTTTCCTGTTTTACTTTGTGTTCTATTATGTCACGGGATGCAAGCTCTGCTTCTACATCCTCGACAGTTATGCCCATCTGCACCATTAAAACCAAGGAGTGATACATTAAATCGGCAAGCTCGTAGATGGTTTCTGCCTTGTCATTACCCTTGGCTGCAACTATAACTTCTGTTGATTCTTCGCCGATTTTCTTTAAAATCTTGTCAATGCCTTTTTCAAAAAGGTAGGTTGTGTATGAGCCTTCGGGCATTTGTTCTTTTCTGCCCTTTAGCTTTTTATAAAGCGCAGATATGCTAAAGTCAACGGGTGCTTCTCCAAAAATGGTGTTATTAAAGCAAGAGTCTGCTCCTGTATGGCAGGCGGGACCGTCTTTTTTTACCATTACGACTAAAGCATCGCTGTCGCAATCAGCAGTTATAGACTGGATATACTGATAATTTCCTGAGGTCTCGCCTTTTCGCCAAAGCTCTTGTCTTGAGCGTGACCAAAAGCAAGTTTTACCTTCTTTTATGCTGATTTCCAAGCTCTCTTTATTCATATAGGCAAGGGTTAATACCTTTTTCGTTTCTGCGTCAACTACAATTGCAGGAATTAAACCGCAAGAATCAAATTTTAAGTCATTCATGTTCATTTTATAACCTCACATTTATATTGTTTTTCTGTAATTCTTCTTTTAGAGTGCGGATTTCCACCTCGCCAAAGTGGAAAATTGATGCTGCAAGACCTGCATCAATGGTAGGAATTTTTTGGAATAATTCTACAAAATCCTCAATTCCGCCTGCGCCGCCTGATGCGATAACGGGTATAGATACAAGCTCTTCTACTGCGCGGAGCATCTCCAAATCAAAGCCACCCTTCACGCCGTCAGTATCGATACTGTTTACAACGATTTCGCCCGCACCCGATGATTCACCCATTTTAATCCAGTTAAGTGCTTCTATCCCTGTGTCTATTCTTCCGCCGTGGGAAAAAACACGAAACTCTCCGTCAACACGCTTTACATCAACAGACAGAACCACACACTGACTTCCATAGCATTTAGCGGCTTCTTCAATAATTTTTGGATTTTTAATAGCACCTGAATTTACTGAAACCTTGTCAGCTCCGCATTTTAAAACTCTGTCAAAGTCAGCCAATGTATTTATACCGCCGCCTACCGTTAATGGAATAAAAATTTTGCTCGCAGCATCCCGTAAAATGTCGGTAAAAATACCTCTGCCCTCAGCTGATGCGGTAATGTCATAAAAAACAAGCTCATCAGCACCGCATTTGCTATAAAAATCAGCAAGTTCTACAGGGTTTGAAACATCGGATAAGCCTTTAAAATTTATGCCTTTTACAACTCTTCCGTCTTTTACATCAAGGCAGGGGATTATTCTTTTTGTTATCATTTTGCCACCTCGATTGCTTGTTTTAAATCAACGGCACCTGTGTATAGTGCTTTACCTAAAATTGCACCGTAGATGTTCATTCCTTTTAAGGCTTTAACATCCTCTATGGAAGAAACACCGCCTGATGCTACGATATCTATGGAGTACTTTTCAGATAAATCGCGATAAAGTGCAAGGTTTGTGCCTTCCATCGCACCGTCTTTTGAGATGTCAGTGCAGATTACACACTTTGCACCCGCGCTCTCCAAATCAGAAAAAATCTCATCGCAGGAAACAGAAGAAACCTCTGTCCAGCCGTGAATTGCCACCATTTCGCCTGAAATATCTACGCCAACGGCGATTTTTTCTTTATATTTTTTTATCATTTCCTTTGTAAATTTGGGATTTTTTATGGCGATTGTACCTAATATGACACGAAAAACGCCCGCTTCTATATATTGTTTTATCACATCTTCTGACCTAATTCCGCCGCCGAATTCTACTTTTAGGTTGTTGTTTTCGCAGATTGATTTTATAATATTAAAGTTATGAACTTTGCCGTCCTTTGCTGCATCTAAATCCACAATATGTATAAATTCAGCACCGCACGCCTCAAAATCCTTGGCGACGGATAGTGGGTCGTTTCCGTAAACGGTCACCTTATCATAGTCGCCCTTTAATAATCTTACAACCTGGCCGTTAATTAAATCTATTGCAGGAAAAATTTTCATCTTAAGTCCTTTCTAAAGCTCGTTAAAAGCTCTTAAAATATTTAAGCCAACCTCGCCGCTTTTTTCGGGGTGAAACTGAACACCGAAAACATTGTTACGGGCAATGGCTGCAGTTAATTCAGCGCCATATTCTGTTGTCGCTATGGTATCAGGTGCACAGTCTGTGCAGTAATATGAGTGCACAAAGTACACATGCTCACCCTCGTTTACATAGCGGAATAGTGGAGATTTTGGCTTATCCTCAGGAAATATCAGCTTATTCCAGCCAATGTGGGGAATCTTGTAGTCAGCAGGCACAACGCCCTCCATAGAAACTACGCTTCCTGGAATGATGTTGAGTCCATCGTACTCTCCAAATTCGTAGCTTTTTGTAAGCATCATCTGCATACCGAGGCAAATTCCCAAAAAGGGTTTACCGCTATTGGCCTCGTCAATTACCACCTTATCAAGACCTGTGGCACGAAGCTTTGCCTCGGCATCGCGAAAAGCACCAACGCCGGGAAAAATAATTTTATCTGCACGCTTAATTTCTGCAACATCTGATGTTAAAGAAATATCAGCGCCGATGTATTTAAAAGATGAGCATAAAGAAAAAATATTCCCTACGCCATAATCAACTATTGCAATCATTGTGAATTCTGCCTTTCTATAATACGCCTTTTGTAGATGGGATTTCGTCTTTATGTTTTTCGTCAATGGAAACAGCTAAGGATAACGCTCTGCCAAAGGCTTTGAACATACCTTCTGCCAAATGATGAGTATTCTCGCCTGCAAACTCGCGAAAGTGCAATGCCATAGGGCAGTTGCGCACAAAGCCTAACATAAATTCTTTAATGAGCTCTATGTCAAAGTCACCGACGGTTGGGGAGTCAAATTTCACCTGATAGCCAAGATGACTCCTGCCTGAAATGTCGATAGCACAAAGCATGAGCACTTCGTCCATAGGAAGTACAAAAAAACCATAACGGGTGATACCTCGTTTGTCGCCCAAACCTTCAGAAAATGCCTGACCTAAAGCTATACCTATATCCTCTACCGTGTGATGATAGTCCACCTCTGTGTCGCCAACGCAGTTAAGAGTTAAATCGAATGAGCCATGGCGGGAAAATAATGTCAGCATATGGTCTAAAAAACCACAGCCGTAATCTATTTTTGATACACCTGTGCCGTCGATATTTAATTTTAGCGAAATATCTGTTTCGTTGGTCTTTCTGTTAATTTCGGCAGTTCTCATTTAAACACTCCTTAACTTTTTCGATAAATATTTCCATTTCCTCTTGGGTGCCTATTGTAATTCTGTTAAACTCGCAAATTTGTGCTGTATTGAAATGACGCACCAAAACGCCCTTTTCCTTCAGGCTTTCATAAAGTTTTTGCCCTGAAATTTTATCACATTTAGCAAAGATAAAATTAGCACAGGAGGGAATGCAGTAAAAACCCAGCTTTGTAAGCTGTTCTGCAGTATAATCACGAGTTTTTATGATTTTTTCGCAGTTTTTTGTAAAGTAGCTTTGAGAATCGATTGCCGAAACTCCTGCAGTTAAAGTCAATCTGTTTACATTATAGGGGTTTGTAGAGTACTTTATTTTTTCTAAATCTGCAATAATTTCAGCGTTACCTATTGCATAGCCCAGTCGCGCACCGGCTAAAGAACGGGATTTTGAAAATGTCTGTACAACCAAGAGGTTGTTGTACTTTTTAGTGAGTGAAACTGCACTTTCTGCACCAAAATCCACATATGCCTCGTCAATTAGTACTAAATTTTCGGGGTTAGATTCTACGATTTTTTCAATGTCAGAAAGTGGCAGTGCTAAGCCTGTTGGGGCGTTGGGGTTTGCAATCACTATGTTTTTATTTATGTCGATGTAGTCATCTGTATTTATTGAAAAGTCGTCATTTAGTGGAATCGCCTCGTATAAGATTCCGTAAAGCTCCGCAAAAACCTTATAAAATCCATAAGAGATTTCAGGAAAAACTACGGGGTTCTCCTTACTACAAAACGCCATAAAGAAAAAGTTCAGTGATTCGTCAGAACCATTTGAAACAAAGACATTTTCATAATTTACATGGTAATAGTCTGCCAATTTTTCTTTTAGTACTTTGCACAAGGGGTCAGAATAAAGTCGCAAATCCTTGACCTCATCATCACTTATAGCAGAAACTACAGCTTGTGATGGTGGGTAGGGGGATTCGTTTGTATTTAGTTTTATATATTTTTTATCTCTTGGTTGTTCGCCGGGGGTGTAACTTTCCAAGGATTTTAAGCTTTCGTTCAAGAATTTACTCATTTTCTTCTTCCTTAACTCTTATGATTGCACTTTTGGCATGTGCTGTCAGACCTTCTTTATTTGCAAAATAATAAACATCATCAGCCAATTCAGAGAGTGCGTCTTTTGTGTAGTATGTAAACTGTGTTTTTTTGATAAAATCATCAACTGATAAGGGGCTTGAAAATTTAGCTGTACCGCTGGTGGGGAGTGTATGGTTTGCTCCAGCCATATAGTCTCCCAAAGCTTCAGGACAGTACCTTCCCATAAACACAGAGCCTGCATGGCGGATCTGATCTAAATAATCAAAGGGATTATCCACTACCAACTCCAAATGTTCGGGTGCAATTTCGTTGGATATTTCTATGGCTGTTTTCAAGTCGTCTGCAACTATGATTTTGCCGTTGTTATCTATTGATGTTCTTGCTATATCTTCTCTTGGAAGTGTTTTTAGCTGTACTTCTATTTCGTCAGCTACTTTTTTTGCCAAATCAATGCTCGTTGTAACAAGTACAGCACTTGCCAGTTTGTCGTGTTCTGCCTGCGACAAAAGGTCAGCGGCTAAGTGACGGGGATTTGAATTTTCATCAGCTACAATTAAAATCTCGCTCGGACCTGCAATCATATCTATTGAAACCGCACCAAAAACCTGTTTTTTTGCTTCTGCCACAAAAGCGTTGCCGGGACCTACTATTTTGTCCACCTCGGGTATTGTTTCTGTGCCGTATGCTAAAGCTGCAATGGCCTGAGCTCCGCCTACCTTATAGATTTTATCCACTCCTGCAACTTTTGCTGCGGCTAAAATTACAGGGTTGATTTTGCCCTGTTTATCAGGCGGTGTTACCATAACGAGTTCAGAAACTCCTGCGATTTTTGCGGGGATACTGTCCATCAAGACAGTAGACGGATATGCTGCAGTTCCGCCCGGAACATATAACCCTGCACGGTCTACAGGGATAATCTTCTGTCCCATAATTGTACCGTCGGAATTTTCAATACGAAAGCCTTCACGCTTTTGTTGGGTGTGAAAGCGAGTAATATTTTCTGCTGCACGCTTTAATATTTCAATGAATTTTTCGTCAACGGCAGAATATGCTTCTTCAATTTCTTCATCTGTAACCTGAAGATTTTGAACGCACACGCCGTCGAATTTTTTTGTATAGTCGATTAAAGCGAAGTCGCCGAATTTTTTTACATTTTCTATTATGTCGGAAACTGTTTTTTCCACATTCAGCTTTGGTTCTACACGAGCGAAAATTTCGGAATTTTCCACTTCGCCGTATTTGTATATCTTAATCATTTTTTATCACCTGTTCTGAAAGTTTTTTGCAAATGTCTGTAATTTTGTCTGCTTTGAATTTATAGCTCGATTTGTTAGCAATGAGCCTTGCTGAAATAGGCACAATTGTTTCAAAGACCTTTAAGTTGTTTTCCTTTAGGGTTGTACCTGTTTCTACAATATCCACTATAACATCAGAAAGTCCCAATATAGGAGCTATTTCTATTGAGCCGTTCAGCTTTACAACATCAATGTCACGACTTTTTGAAGCGTAGTGCTTTTTGGTTATGTTTACAAACTTTGTAGCCACACGAAGAGTTCGGTCAGTGTTATCACGAAAGTCGTCCTTTGCTGCTACTGCCATTCGGCATTTGCCCAAATCCAAATCCAAAAGCTCATAAATATCAGGCTCATACTCTAAGAGTATATCTTTGCCCGCAACACCGATGTCAGCTGCACCTCTTTCGACATAAATCGCAACATCAGAGGGTTTTACCCAAAAATAGCGCACGCACTTATGGGGGTTTTCAAATATAAGTTTTCTGTTGTTTTCGCGGATTGAGGGGCAATCATAACCCGCTCTTTCAAACATATCGTAAACCTTTTCCCCAAGTCTGCCCTTGGGCAAGGCAATATTTATAAAGTTATCCATAGTCGCACCTCTATTCAAATCTTAAGAGTGTTTTATATTTAAGTCCTTCAGGTATGTCGGTTTCTGCCAAAACCCTATTGCCCTGTGAGGTAAGAGTATCCACCGTTTTTAAAACTTCAGAAAGACTGTCTGTTTTGTTATACAAAAGCAAAATATCTGTATCATATTCTTTAGATTCTTCCATAAATCTTTCCAAAAAGTCAAGGTAAACAGCAAAACCGATGGCACCGCTCTTCTTTCCCATCTTACTCATCAAAAGGTCGTATCTGCCGCCAGCTAAAATCCCTGTGGGGATACCCTCAATGTATCCCTTAAACACAATGCCACTGTAGTAGTTCATATCGTTGATGATAGAAAAATCAAAGTGAATTTTATCTTCGTCGGTTGAATTTTTTAAAATGTTAGCCACAGCATAAATCTCTGCTAATGCATCATTCGAACTTTCGGGGAAGGGAATAGATGAGAGTCTTTCCTTGATTCCGTCCACGCCACAGCATACATTTATAAGTGATACTATGATGGTACTGTCAATGCCCTCAGTATCGCAAAGTGTCATTAAATCATGTGTGTTTTTTTCGCTTATATACTGTAAAATTTGAGATTTGGTTTCGTCGTTTATTCCCTCTAAAACTGAAGAAATCAGTCCCATATGAGAAATGTCCAGAACATACTTATCAGAAATTGCAGACAAGCTCTTAGCGGCTAATGTCAATACCTCGCCAATGTTGTATGTACCGATATCGCCTATGCACTCAAGACCTGTTTGCATAATTTCTTTAAATGAATGGGTGTTTTTCGAAATTCTGTAAACATTTTCGTTATAGTAAAGTTTTTGCACTGTTTTATTGGTATCTTCTGAATTTTTAATGATAGATAAAGTAACATCAGGCTTTAAAGCCAGAAGTTTCCCGTTTGTATCGTTAAAAGTGATGACGCTGTCAGAAACTAAAAAGTCCTTATTTTTAACATATAAATCATACTCTTCAAACTTGCTCATTTTAAACTGAGCATAGCCGTATTTTGAGTATAATTCTCTAAGGGCAAAGATTACCTTTTCTTCTGTTCTCATATATTCTGATTTAAGTTCCATATTTGAGTACTCCTTTAATCAAAATCGCCGAAAATAGGCATTATTATCTATAGTACTTTATTACTTTATCACTTTATCGTGATAAAGTCAAGAGTTTTTTTGTAAGTTTTTTAGGCTTTTTTAAATTTTCGCCAAAATGATTAAAAAGATATGTAAAAAACATATCTTTTTAGATTGTACACTATAAAGAAGTATTTCCATACATATCACCCTTGTTATTTTTTAAGGAATGCGCATATTCATATTCATTTTATCACACATAGGAGCTTGTGTCAATGAATATAGGTAGCAATTTTCATTGCACACAATTTCACATTTTTATGTGCTACCATAAGTGCGAACCGGTTCAGAACACATTGTCGTAAGAAAAGCGAGGAAAAATTATGGCAAAAAAAACAAAAAAGCTTTCCGATTGTCTGTCTGATATTTTGCAGCTTAAGGTTACTTGTAAGACGGATTTGGATTTTTTAGATTCGTTAGGTGTCAAAAAATCTAAATCAGACAACAAAATGCTCATTATGGCACGACTTTACGAAAAAGCGTCATCTGGTGATATCTCGGCGATTAAAGAAATTCGATCCATAATGTCAGATGCAGAAAACAAAGATCACGGAATGCTGAAAGAAATCATAGAGGCGATTAAAAATGTCGGGTGAGGTTATTACATTTTCAAAAAAGCAGGAGCAAGTAATATCTCTGTTAAAGCACAAAAAGCTCAAACGAATCAATCTTTTAGAGGGGTCTGTTCGTTCGGGAAAAACCTGGATAAGCCTGATTCTTTGGGCAGTGTGGGTGGCGACTCAGCCTAAGGATGCGTGCTTTTTGATGGCGGCAAAAACCCTTACTGCTTTAGAAAGAAATAACCTGAATTTGTTAGCCGCTTTAGTAGGTGATGATAACTTTAAGTTTTCTGTTGCATCAAAAAAAGCAACTCTTTTCGGTCGCACCGTTTATTTAGAAGGGGCGTCTGATGCAAGAGCGGAAAGCAAAATCAGAGGTCTGACGCTTAAAGGTGCATACCTTGATGAGTTGACACTGTTTGATGAGGATTTTTTTATTATGCTTTTGTCTCGACTTTCTGAGCCTGATGCAAAGCTCTTTGCTACTACAAATCCCGACTCTCCAAACCATTGGTTGATGACAAACTACATACAACGAGGAGACAACGGAGAATTAGATTTTTTAAGGATAAAGTTCTTAATAGACGACAATCCCCATCTCACCGATGAGTATATTAAAAGCCTTAAAAACGAGTATACAGGAGTTTTTTATGAGCGTTTTATAAACGGCGATTGGGTGGCTGCAGAGGGCGTCGTATATCCCGAATTTGCAAACAATCCCAAAAGCTATATAAAGGAAGAAGCAGATGAAGAAATATCATTTGCTACTATCGGTGTGGATTTTGGAGGAAACAAATCGGCTCATGCATTTGTGTGTCTCGGATTTACAAAAGGCTTTAAAAAATGCATTGTTTTAGACGAATTTTATCTAAAGGAGCAGATAAGTCCTGAAAGGCTCTGCAGGGAGTTTGTGGATTTTTGCAGGAGGCAGAAAGAAAAATACAATATATTAGAAGCTTGTTGTGACAGTGCAGAGACGACTCTTATATGCGGTCTTAAAAATGCAGCAATGAGAGAGCATTTGCTCATCGATATTAAAAAAGCTAAAAAAACTAAAATCATAGACCGAATACGGTTTTTCAACAGTATGATTTCCCAGAAGCGATTTGCGATTTTGCAAAAATGTGTAAATGTTAAGGAAGCACTCTGTACTGCTGTATGGGACGAAACAAAACCCGATGATGTAAGACTCGATAACGGGTACTTAAATGTTGACTCTTTGGATGCTTTGGAGTATGCGGCAGAGCCGTATATGAGAGAAATGTTGGAAGCAAGGCTTTAAAAAAAGGAGAATGATATGGTTAAAAAAATTCTAAAAGATTTAGGTTACACTCCTATTCCTGATGGGCTTATGATGCCTGTTGACTTGTGGAAGTCATGGTATGAAGGAAAGGTGGATTCCTTCCATGAGTATCGTCAATATAACGGGAAAAGAGTGCTGAGAAGAACAAGAAAATCTTTGTGTATGGCCAAGAGAATATGTGAGGATTGGGCGGATTTGCTCTTAAACGAAAAAGTTGAAATAACACTTGATTCAGAAAAATCACAAAAGGTCATAGACAGAGTTTTTGAAGAAAATAATTTTAAGGTTTCGGCAAATAAATTAGTGGAATTGGCGTTTGCTTTGGGAACGGCGGCTTTTGTTGAGCATAAGACGAGAGATGGAGTTCTGATTGATTATGTCAAAGCTGATATGATTTATCCATTGTCCTTTGCCAACGGTGTAATTTCCGAGTGTGCCTTTGCAAGCAGAATGATGATATACGGTGAAATGCACACCTATATAAACATTCATATTTTAGAGGATGGTAAGTATGTAGTCATAAACAAATTGATTTGCGAACGCACCAAGAAATGTGCCCCGTTGCCTGATGGTGTTGCAGAAAAATTTTACACAGGTGCAAGTATTCCTTTGTTCCAGATTTTTACACCGAATATCGTCAACAATATATGCACAGACAGTCCCCTCGGAATGTCAGTTTTTGCCAATGCAATAGATGTTTTAGAGGGAATAGATTTGGTATATGACAGCTATCAGAATGAGTACCGTCTGGGAAAAAAGAGAATCGTAGTGCCTTTGTCTATGGCAAAAATTGAGATGGAGCAGCAGGGAGATATTTTGCCTGTATTCGATGATAATGATACGGAGTTTTATGCTTTTTCGGGAGCGGACCCTGAGAATTTTTCCATAAATGAAATAAATATGGAAATAAGAGCAACAGCACACGAAACAGGACTGCAGAGAAATATTGACTTACTGTCTGACTTGTGCGGCTTTGGCTCAAGTAAGTACAATTACCAGACAGGAAAGGTAAAAACAGCAACTCAGATTGTTTCAGAGCAGTCAGACTTGTTCAGAAATTTAAGAAAACACGAAATCGTGGCAGAAAAAATTCTAAAGGAATTGGTGCGTGCGGTCCTTTACCTGTCGGGTGAGGACTATGAAGAAAATGTTGTAGTTAATTTTGATGATTCAATCATTGACGATACGGAAACAACAGCAGAAAGAGCGTTGTTAGAAAAACAAAACAACATTATAGATGCGGCAGAATATTTAAGCCGCGTTTACAAATTACCTCGTGACAAAGCAGAAAAAAAGATTAAAGAAATGAAGCTTGATTTAATCGGAGCTGCCACTGTTACAGAGGATTAAATAAATTTCGGTTCACACTCCGTTAAAGTGTGTAGGAGGTAAAAATGAAAAGAGATTTTTTAACAAAAGAGCTTGGTCTTTCAAAAGAAATGACAGAGAAAATTATGGCACAGTACGGCGAATCCGTTAATTCGCTGAAAACAGAAAATGAAGCCTTGATGCAGGAAAACGAGACATTTAAAGCAACGCTTGAGGAAGCAGATAAAGCTAAAGTGCGCATCGGGGAACTGGAAAGCATCAACGAAGGATTGGAAGAAAGCGTGAAGAAACTCACTTATGAGCTTAATAATTCAAAAATAGAGGGCGCTGTTTCGGCAAATCTTCTATCGGCGGGTGCAAAAAATCTAAAAGCGGTAAGTGCCTTGATTGACAAAAGTAAGCTGACCTTTGAAGATGGAAAGCTTATTGGCTTAAAAGAACAGATAGATGCAGTTAAAAGCGAATGCGATTATCTGTTTTATCAGGAGTCGCAGGCATCAGGAATGCGGCATTTATCTTCTGAAAAATCCAACGATTCCTTTACGAGCTATGCTCGTGCAGGAGCAAAACTTAACTAAAAAGAAAGAGGTATAAAAAATATGGCAAACAGTATTACATTAGCAGAAAAATTCTTACCTGTAATTGACGATATATACAAGGCACAGTCAGTTACACAGATTCTTGATAATGAAGCACAGGTTAACTTTGTAGGTGCAAACAAGGTGCAGATTTTAAAAACATCTACAACAGGTCTTGGCGATTATTCAAGAACTGACGGTTATCCCAAAGGCGATGTTACTGCAACTTGGGAAAGTCTCACTTTGTCTGTTGAAAGAGGTAAGGAATTATCAATTGACAGAATGGACGACGAAGAAACTCTCGGTATGGCATTCGGCGCTGTAACAGGAAGCTTTATGCGCGAATGGGTTGTGCCTGAGATTGATGTTTACAGATTTTCAAAATATGCTCAAACAGAAGGAATTTCCAAAACATCAGGGACACTTACTGCAGAAAATATCTTAACCGCAATCGATACAGCTAAAAAGCAGATGGATGCAGATGAAATTCCTGAAGAAGGCAGAATTCTATTTGTAAATTCTGACTTGCAGCTTTTATTAAACCAGTCTGTTTCTCGTTGTTATGGTAGTGATGCGGCGGTTAACACAATTATGGGTACATATAATGGCATGAAAGTTGTTTATGTTCCGTCTTCGCGTTTTATCACAAAGGTAGATTTGGCAGATGGCACTAACGGTTGTGGCTTTTCTAAGGCCGCTGATGCTGAGGATATTAACTTTATGTTAGTATATCCTGGTTCTGTGTTACAGGTACAAAAATTCGCTATGCCGAAAATTTTCACACCTGACGAAAATCAGGACAAGGATATGTGGAAATTCCAGTTCAGACTTTATCACGATTGCTTCGTATATGAAAACAAGGCAAAAGGCATCTACCTTAACACTGCGTCAAACCAGTAATAGTAAGAATAGAGGGTTACTATGGAGTTTATAGATTATTCTTACTATAAGGATGTTTATTGCGGGTCATTAGAGGAATATGAATTTGCAAAGATTTACCCGAAGGCGATGGCTTATTTTTATGGTGCAACCCATGGCAGAGTGAAAAATGCGGACACCAATGTGTGCTTTGCCCTTTGTGAGTTGTGCGATATATTTGCAGAAGATGTATCGCGTGATGATATAAAGAGTGAAAGCTGTGACGGTTATAGCATACAGTACAGGGAAAGCAGTAATATGTACTCTTTAGCCTGGGATGTTCTGTCTACTTATCTTGAGACGACAGGCTATTTGTACGGAGGTAACATCCTATGAGATATTTAAAGACGGTATATAGATACAGATACGACGAAAAGGAGCATATATGGCACAAGTGCCAACTTTTTAATGTGCTTGCTTCGGGTACAATGAATAACTATAATCTGTCGGACGAGTTAAATCGTGACGCATATATTGTTTTGCGTATTATGGGTGAAGACAACGCAGATATTAAGGTGCAAGATGTTATTGCTTTTTGTGATGGCAAAACCCCGCCAAAAGAGAAAGCAGTTGTAATAAGTGTCACCAAAAACTCACAGGGAAGCAAAAGAGTGAGGCATACAAAGGTTGTATGCAAATAATCAGGCAGAGGAGGGCAAAAAATGGTTTATGATGTTTTAAATTACATAAAGCAATGCCCGTATCTGTCAGATTATATTATGAATGTGGATTTTCTTGGAAAAAATATTAACTCCCTATCCGTAAGCGGCAGAGCGAAGCAAGAAACCATAAAGACATACATAGATGGTGATTGCATTGTGAAAGAAAAATATATTTTAAAGCTTCGCCTGCCCTATGGGGTAGATATGGATGAAAATCTGAAAAATAGTGAACTTCTTACCAATATCAGCAAATGGTTCTTTTATAACAACGAAAGAGGAATACTGCCGGAATTGGCGGAGGATAAAATAGCCATTTCGGCGAGTGCTGATTTTTTGCGTGATGAGGTCACCCATCTGGCAGATACGGCTGTTTACACGGCTGAAATAGTTTTAGTTTATTACAAAACAAGAAGCCTTTAAGGCAGAAAGGAAATTTTTATGTTAGGAAAATTAGTACAAAGACACGAAAAAGTCGCATACTACGGTGTCATAGACACAGAGGGTAATGAGATTTTTCACAGAATGTGCGGCTTTACAAAAATGGATACTTCCAAAAATCCCGTGGAATATACGAGAAGATACATTGACGAAAGCTTTGATCAGACGGATGTTGTGGCATTTAGTCCGTCTATTGCTTTTGCTTTTGACAGGTACAGCGGGGACCCGGTTCACGATGACATCGTGAAGCTGTCTGACAATGAAATCTTAGGTACAGGCGCTGTTCGTTCTATTGTGATTGCTGATACATCTGAACCCGATGAAACGGGTGCAGTCAGTGCAATCAAGCGCGATTTTTCCGTCATGGTAGAATCGGAAGGTAATTCCACAGACGCATATACCTTAAACGGCACTATGAGCACAAAGGGAGAGAAGGTTTTCGGCAAGGCTACTTTATCAGCAGACGGAAAGACTCTTACCTTTGTGGCAAATGAATAAGGGGTATAATGTACTCGTAGATGAATTACCTGATTACATAACACTTTTTGAGGAAAAATATCCGGTTTTTACATCTTTTAAAAATTGGATACAGATTTCCGTTATAGCAGAAGAACATGGATTTAGTGACAGCGGTGCAATAGCTAAAATGTTAAAGTTGTGCTATCGGGACAAGCTGCCGCCAAACATCGTTTCTGCTGTGTTGGGTATGATGGCATTTTTGAATGGGGACACAGATTTTTTTGTGTCCCCTGATAAAAAAAGAGAAAAGCTGTATTCTTTTTCAGAGGATGCTTCGGCAATCTACGGTGCATTTTATTCAAAATACGGTATAGACCTTAATGCTTCTGATATGCATTGGTATAAGTTTTGCGCACTTTTTGAGGGAATTGCAGAGGATAATCCCTTTAAAACCCTGATAAAAATCAGAACAACAGACGAAAGCCAAATCAAAAACCAAAAGGCGAAGCGAAGCATTAGAGAATTAAAAACAAAATATTCTTTAAAGAACAAAGCAGAAATCAATGTGGCAGAGAATATATCTTCTCTGTTTTGACAAGGAGGGAAAATATGTCTCAGGATATAGGCCATTTCTTAGACGAGGCCGAAAGAATAGGAAACCAAGTGGCAAATGCATATGATAAGGGCTTTTTAGATAGCCTTTATAAGACTGATGCACAAATCGTAAAAGCTTTTAAAACCAGATATGAGGCGATAAATTATCAACGGGAATTCGGACTTATTTCTGAGGAGGAATACTATCAAAAATTAGAGAGCATCCGGGACAGGTATTTCAGCAGGAATTCTCAGGAATGGTACAAATACACCGAAGAAATATACAATTACAGAAAAAGCGCCATAGAGGAATATCAAAAATGCGTAGAGGAAAACCTTGATGAACTGTTAAAAATCGTAGAGAAAGGTAACCAGCAGTTTGAAAAAATTCAAAAGAACCAAAGCGGATATAAGGATAAATTGCTTGACTATTCAGGAAGTGGAACGGGATTTGATACTCATACCACTTATGTAGACAACTATTGGCCTACGGGCGATCCCTTAGTAATGGTAGATTACACTTTGTCAGATTATCAGAAAGAAATCGAAAAGCTGACTGCTTTTAACGATTCTATCACTAAATTGAAAGAGAGAGCAGGGGAGATAGATTCAGACATTTTCGGTATGTTTTTTGAAGAACTGAGAGAAATGTCGGTAGAAGATGCAAACATACTTACAAATCTGTTGTTAGAGGCAAATAGTGAAGATTTTGCAAGGCATTTTGAACTTTATGATGCGAGAAATACTCTTGCAGAGAACATGGCGTTATCTTACTACAGTGATGATTATAAAAATCTGTCAGAAGGGATAAAAGCAGAGCTGGGTCAGGCATTTTCAGAATTGCCTGAAAATTTCTTTGAATATGGTCAGCTGATTGCCGACGGGCTTGTAGACGGATTTAAAACAGAGGTAGAGGGATTTTTTGATGGTTTAATAATTGAAGTTCCCATTATAGAAGCGGGTGAGGGGACCAACAATATGGAAAGTACAGTATTTTCACCTGTTTACTATTTTTACGGCGAGCGCTCAACGACATCGCGAACGAGAATAAACTCAAAAAATGACTCTCTTTTCAGTTATATGCGAGGTGAAGAATAGTGAAGCTTGTATACGAGAATAAAAGAGGCAGAATTGTTATGTATGGCGGCGGTGCTGACGGCTTTAACATAACGCAGATAAGAGGGATATCTTTGCCGGAATCAGATGTAAGCACGATAAGATATCCCAATGTGGCAGGGCAGACGGTAACAAGGTCCACGCCTATGGAGAGAATGATTACAGTATCAGCAGATATCAAGGACGAAAACAGAAAGCAAATTACCCGTGCTATGGGAATATTTTCTTACCCTGGTGTTATTTATATTACAGCCTACGGAAAAACAAAAAAAATCAATGCCCGCTGTGTGAGTTTTGAAGTAAATAAAAACCAAGGTGCTTATGTTCCGTTTGTGGTACAATTTTGTGCCGATAATCCTTATTTTGAGGATATTTATGAGTGTAAAACTCCCATATATAACAGGGTAGGGAAATTGCATTCTACTTTTGTACTTGGGTGTGTATTTTCGGAAAGAATGCTAAACAACAATGTTATAAACAGAGGTGATACTGACATTGAGCCTGTGTTTGAAATATCCTCAGAAAGCGGAGCAAGCTGTCCTGAAGGTATAACTATTAAAAATGCCACCAACGGCAATACAATAACCTTAAATACAGATATTTTGATTGGAGAAAAAATCACTGTTGATGTAAAGAACAGAAAAATAACGAGTAATATTCGCGGCAATATGATTTTTTGTCTTTCTGAAGAAACAGCACTTACGAATTTTGTAATGCCTGTGGGAATTTCTGCTATAGAAGTTTTAGCTCCCGATCTGGATGGCAAGCTGAACATCTGGTGCTTACACAACAACAATTATATTTCGGTGGTGGTTTAGGAGGGTGCTGTATGAAGTTTGAGGATATAAGGATATATGACAGAGATTTTGAATTGCTAACGGTGCTTCCAAAATACATATCAGTTAACTGGGAAATTAAATTCAAGGAATTTGGTTCGGGTGAAATAGAGTTAGAAAAAACTGATGAAATGGTAGAAATTTTACTTTCCAATCAGTATCTTTTTCTTATGCAAAACCATATTCAATCAATAGTAACAGGATATAAAATTGGCGAAACCATAACCATATTTACAAGAACATTAGAGTGGTTGCTTACAAAGTTTTTAGTAAAACCATTTGCAGTAAGAGATTTAAAGGGTCTATACAGCGGGGTATGGAGCGAAACAAGGCTTGTTACATACATTTTAGAAAATTTTTTGCATCAGGATTTTTCAATAAAGGTTGCGGGAGAAAACGATGAAACAGACGCAGATGATTTTGAACTGACAAAAGTAGAAGATATTTATTCAGTTATAAGAAATGTACTCAAAAGTGAAAAAACAGGCTTTAAACTTATCAGGGATTTCGAAGGGTCGTGTTTTAAATTTTTTATCCTTTCAGCAAATGAAAATCAAGACATCGTTATTTGCGATGAATACAAGACATCATATAACAGTGAATATAATCACGATATTCAATCTGAGGCGACGGGGACTGTGTATTTCCATTCTATAAAGAATATGGGTAAATGGAATGGAAGTACTAACAGCCCAGAGCTGACGGTAAATCCGGATAATTACGGCAAATATTATACTGTCTCAGAGGCGGGCTCCTGTATAGGTCTTTCGGTTGAAAAAGGCGATATTATTCTATGTACAAATAAAAATGGAAAATTTGAAATCGTGGAAAAAGCAGAGCCTTTTATGGTGGAGATAAAACCTGTTGAAAATGGGATTTTTTCCTGGTCTGCCACAGTTTCGTCTGGTGATGAAGAATCAGTAAAAAACGAGATGAAAGATAAAAAACCTATGGATATAATAGTTTGTCAGAGCAAGCTCTCCTATGTTGAGGATTTTTTATTAGGAGACATTGTGAGGGTAAAGTTTTTGGCACAGGATAAGTTCTTTCAACAGAAAAAACTTATCTCACAGGTACATATATGGGATGAGCCTGATGATTCAGGCTGTTTTCCGACAATGACAGAAATTGAGTAAGGAGGAAGGATATGTCATACAAATATAGCTTTGCAGACAATGAAGTATACTCTGCAGCAGATGTAAATAACATAACGAAAAGACTGGTTACTTCAGGCATTGAGGACAGTTTCACAGACGGCGTTGCCTACAATGTGTCAAAATTTAATGAGGCAGGAAAATTATTGTACACATCGGGTGCAGTACCCGAGAGTTGCTTATCTTTAAAGGTCGAAGATGCCGGAGAAGGCAAAATATTGATTAATCCTGGCAAGGCATTTTTTGATGATGGTGCAGTAATTGAAATTGAGGCAGGTGGAGAAACACTCTCTTATGTTTCCGGTTCTAAAAACTATGTTTACTTAAAAAATGATTTAATTAACACAAATAGATGCTATCCGTGTTGTACAGCATCTGAACCGGAGGGAGATTATGTGCTCTTAGCTGAAATTGATGCATCAGGAAATATCACAGACAAAAGAACCTACGCTAAGGGAAAATTGCCGGGTTATCAGAGCATAGCAGAAAGAGTTTTAGTTATTGATGAAACAGTGTCTAAAGTAGCAGAAGCAAGTGAAAAGTATCTCAGAGGCAGTGTGACCTTTGATATTGGCAATAACAACTATGAGTATATACTTGTTTACTCACCATTTATAGATATCGATAATATGAATTGTATAGGGATATATGACATTATTAACAAAACATATCTCAGCTTCTATGGCACAAATATAAGCAGCCAAACAGGATTGCCATATGGTGCGGCATATTCCGCCAACAATGTAACCAGCCACGCCGATGTTGACCATGATGATTATACGGAACTGACATTTTCAGTTGAAGATGGGAAACTGACTGTAAATTATCTGGAATACGACTATCAAAACAGGTTTAAAGCGGGTTGGACATATTATACAAGAATCAAACTATTTTTATTTTAGGAGGCAGATATGATAAATTACAGGATAAAGATAGATTATCAGGATACAAAAATTCTTACCTCCGATATTGAGCTTGTTTCGGGGGATGTAGGTGCATATAAATTCAGCTTTGAATTTTACAATAACGGAGAAAGGGTAGATATCTCCAATTACACACTATCCGTCAAAGCAAAGCGTTCTGACGGAGTAGTTGTTGCCGGTGCAGGAAGTATACAGGACAACACCGCAGTATTTGTTCCTGAAAATAATTTTTACGCAGTTCCGGGAGAACTTTATATGGAAATTGCCTTGTCTGATTCTGCAGGCAGATATGCTACCACAAAAATTATAATCGTTTCAGTGGTGCAGGGTTTGGGAGAGGCTGCTACAGAAGGTGCAGATAATCTTTCTGTATATGTTACTCTGCTAAATGAAGCACAAAACAAAATCGACCAGGCAAATGCTTTAATCAAAGACGCTATCCCCGAACGCGGTGTTGACTACTGGACGGAAAGTGATAAGGAAGAAATAAAGAGCGAGCTTGCAAGTGAAATACAAACAAAGGCAGACGCTGAATATGTAAACGGCACTTTTACAGATATATATGCTCAAATAGGAGATATGGATACCGCGCTTGATAATATCATTGTGATGCAAAATGAATTGATAGGCGGTGATGCTTGATGAGTATATCAGAAAAATTGACAAATGTTGCCGAAAATGTACAGAAGGTATATGACGCAGGTATTCAAGCACAGCATAAAAAGTTTTGGGATAATTTTCAATATGACAGAAATGAGAATTACCCAGATTATTCATATAGGTTTGCAAGCCCGGGGTGGAATAGTAAAAATTTCAAACCTAAATATGATATAAAACCACATAATGCAAACCATATGTTTTATGGGGCTTACAATCTTGGAGTCGATTTGCGTGAAATAGGAGTAGATGTTGACTTTTCAAAATGTAATGAGTTTAACTCATTATTTGCAGAGTCTGGTATTACAGCAACAGGTGTAATTGATACCCGTAGAGTTTTAGAATTAAATATGACATTTTATGGAAGTTTCTTGCACACTATTGAAAAATTAATTTTAAGAGAGCAAGGAGACCAGACTTTTTCTGGTACTTTTGGGATGGGGTTCAATCTTACAAACATCACTATTGAGGGTGTTATAGGAAATAACATAGTGTTTCAACGCAGCCCTCTTACAAAGGATAGCATTATGGGTAAGGCTATAACAGAAGAAGAATATGAAGCTTTATCAGATACGGTTAAGGCAAACAATGTTTATGTTTATGATAAGGTATATTATTACGGCGGTATTATAACGGCGTTATCGTCAACAGCCACAAACAAAACGATAGACCTATATAAACCGGCGGTAAATAAGGCCTTTGGCATTGATGTTGATGATGAAGCGACATGGACAGAAGAGTTTACTGCATTGAGAAATTCAAAATCTAATTGGACATTTAGTTATATGTAAGGA
>JAZNUA010000024.1:0-2893 GCA_045592045.1 Congzhengia sp.
GGATTTCCGTCGCAGTTATAGGTATGTATGAAGTGACCCAAACCGCAAATAGAATTGTACGAGTATGTGTATCTGTTACAAGCAGAACCTTCGCTGTCAGCGCTTTTTATGATACTCATTTTGTATGTATAGTCTGTACTAAAATCAAGCATCGCACTGATTCTTGGTGTGAAGTTTGGAGCATCAGGCTCAAATTCACGGGTATTTAAAGCTTCTTCGAATGATTTACCCGCTGCCACAAAATCGTAAACAGTATCCGTCTGGTCGCCGTTTGTTACGATTGTTTTGTTTTCCAAAACTCTGATGGGAGAATAGATAATCAGAGAGGGGTCTTCAACTTTTGAAGCGTCAAAGGGGTAGATTGTAACATCTTCGCCCTCTTCTTTAAAGATTCTGTTTCTTGAGTTTTCGCTTCTGCCCATAATAAAGTATGCAATTGCGGCGTTTTTGCCGTCGGGTGTTGTACCCACAACAATGCCGCGGCCGGGGTAGGTGTTGTTTGAAAGTAGGTCAGCTAAGCTATCAATTTTATATATATTCATTGTTAGTTCTCCTTGGTGATTTTTTGGCATATCATTTCACATGCTTTGGGAAGTATAATCCATTCCGCTTGCTCCATAACACGCTTTTGAAGGATTTCCGGTGTATCATTTTCTTCTATGCAAACTGCTTTTTGTAAAATAATATTTCCACCGTCAGGGATTTCATTTACGAAATGTACCGTTGCCCCTGTTACCTTGACTCCGTATTTTAGAGCTTCTTCGTGAACCCGCAATCCATAAAAGCCCTTTCCGCAGAAAGCCGGAATTAAGGATGGGTGAACATTTATGATTTTGTTTTCATATGTGCTCGTAAAGTTGGCGCTTAAAATCTTCATAAAGCCTGCCAAAACAATCAGGTCAATTTCGTTATCGGATAAAATATTTTTTAGTTGTTCCTCAAAGTCAGGAGCCTTTGAAGGGATGTATGCAGTTTTAATGTTGTTATCGGCAGCTCTGGTTAAAGCATAGGCATTTTCGTTGTTTGAAACAACTAAAGAAATTTTGCCGCTTTTAATGATACCTGATTTTTGGGCGTCAATTAAAGCCTGTAAATTTGTGCCACCGCCTGAAACCAAAACCGCTATTTTTGCACTTACCATAAGATTACACCCTCATCGCCTTTAACAACCTCGCCGATGATGTAGGCGTCTTCGCCGTTTGCCTTTAGGATTGAAAGTGCTTTGTCTGCGTCTTCTTTTGCCACGACAACGCTCATGCCAACGCCCATATTGTAGGTGTTAAACATATCGCGCTCAGGGATATTGCCTGTACGAGCTAAAAGATCAAAAATAGGTAAAATTCTGATTTTTGATTTTTCGATTTTTGCACTGAAACCTTCAGGCAGAGCTCTTGGGATATTTTCATAAAATCCGCCGCCTGTAATATGAGAAACAGCCTTAACCGTAACCTCATCAAAAAGTGCAAGCATGGGTTTTACATAGATTTTTGTGGGTGTTAAAAGAGTTTCGCCTATTGACTTTCCTCCAAGTTCTGCAACAGGGGATTTGATGTCTGCTGACTCTACATCAAACACTTTTCTTACCAAAGAAAATCCGTTTGAGTGAACTCCTGATGAAGGAAGTGCAATAACGACATCTCCCTCAGTAACTTTTTTATTATCAACGATTTTTTCTCTATCAACTATACCAACAGAAAAACCTGCCAAATCGTATTCATCAATCGGGTAAAAGCCAGGCATTTCGGCGGTCTCCCCACCGATTAGTGCAGCACCTGACTGAACGCAACCTTCAGCAACGCCTGCTACGATATCGGCAATTTTTTCGGGAACATTTTTTCCGCAAGCAATATAATCCAAGAAGAATAAAGGTTTAGCACCGCAACAGATAATGTCATTTACGCACATTGCAACACAGTCAATACCTACTGTGTCGTGCTTGTCCATTAAAAAGGCTAATTTTAACTTTGTACCAACGCCGTCTGTACCGCTTACCAAAACAGGCTCTTTCATTCCTGCAAGGTTTGGCAAAAACAATCCGCCAAAACCGCCTATATCGGTCATAACGCCATCAGTCATCGTTCTTTCTACATGCTTTTTCATAAATTTTACAGCGTTGTAGCCTGCAGTGATATCAACACCTGCTGCTGCGTAGCTGTCTGATTTTGAATTTGTATGCATATTTATCTATCCTTTCGTCTATTCTTTACCGTTCCAACAATATGTGCATAATTTACATTTATCTAAGCCTATTGCTTCTATAAGTCCGTCTAACGACTGAAAATCAAGTGAGGCAAAATTCAACTTCTTGCAAATAGCATCTCGAAGCGCTTTGCCGCGTTCTGTAGCACCGTCGCTGTATTCATCTAAATATTTAAGTCCTTCTTCGCCCTCAAGTTCTAAAACAGTTCGTCTTGCAATTAAATCTGTTTCGTCTTTTACATTTGTAAAGTCTAAATACTTACATTTGTGCATAATAGGAGGGCAAGCAGAACGCATATGAACTTCATTTGCTCCGTGGTCATACAAAAAGTCGACAGTTTCTTTAAGCTGTGTGCCGCGAACTATGGAGTCATCTACAAAGAGAAGATTTTTATTTTCGATAAGCTCGTGAACGGGGATTTGCTTCATCTTTGCTATTCTGTTTCTATCCGCCTGTACAGGAGGCAAAAAGCTTCTGGGCCAGGTGGGTGTATACTTTATAAAAGGACGAGCAAAGGGGATTTCCGACTCGTTTGCATAGCCTATGGCGTGAGGTGTACCTGAATCAGGAACACCTGAAACAAAATCGATGTCCTCTTTTTTAAGGCCGTTTTTTCTGTCCTCTCTTGCCATGATTTCACCGTTACGGGTTCTCATAACCTCAACGTTTGTACCCTCATAGCTTGAGTTTGGA
>JAZNUA010000025.1:0-7414 GCA_045592045.1 Congzhengia sp.
CTTATAATTTCACAGATATTTCTGTCATCATCTACTACTAAGATTTTTTGGTTTATATTCATACTACTCATCCTTTCCGCCATTTTGGTACCATCTTCCCGATGCACCGCAGGGAAGAATTATATCTGAATCTTCTACAGGAATACCTATCTCTTCTGATTCCACCACACCACCGTATTTTTTCTTAACCTTAAGCTTTAATATGTCTGCCAACACTGTGGGCTGCAGACCTGTAGTATATGAATTTATTAAGAAAAATAAAGGTTCGTCCGACATTATTTTCATACATCTTTCCACCAATGGATAAAGCTCATCTTCCAACTTCCATATTTCTCCGTTAGGGCCTCTGCCGTATGAAGGCGGGTCCATAATGATACCATCGTATGTATTGCCTCGTCTTGCTTCCCTCTCCACAAATTTGATAACATCATCAACTATAAATCTTACAGGCTTATCACGAAGTCCTGAGCATTCCAGATTTTCCTTAGCCCAAGCTACCATTCCTTTAGAAGAATCAACATGAACTACCGACGCACCTGCTGCCGCAGCTGCCGCGGTCGCACCTCCTGTATAGGCAAAAAGATTCAAAACCTTTACAGGTCTTTCGGCTCTCTTTATGATATCTGAAAACCACATCCAATTGACTGCCTGCTCAGGAAAGAGCCCTGTATGCTTAAAGCCCATGGGCTTTACATAAAAGCTTAAGTTCAACGGTTCAAATTTTATCTTCCATTTATCAGGGATTTTAGTGTGTACCTGCCACGCTCCTCCACCTGTGTTCTTTCTGTGGTATTGAGCTGCTGCAGTACGCCATAGCTCAGGCTTTAATTTTTCATCCCATATGACCTGCGGGTCAGGTCTTATAAGTCTGTACTCTCCCCAATCCTCAAGCTTTTCTCCTCCTGAAATATCCAATACTTTATAATCTTTCCATCTATCACATATAAACATAATAATCTCCATTCTGTTGCAGGCTTTATTAAAACGATTTTTCAATATTAAACCTACTCCGATTTTATAATGATATTTTATCATTATATAAAGATTTAGTCAACGAATTTTTTATACCCGTCATAATAAATTCAAAAAGTTCATAAACTGATAAAAAATACCTTACAGGCTTTTACAAAGTCGACGGCAGAATTATTTACATGCATATAAAAACGCGTGAAAATTCTGCACACTCAATATCCCGCCTGCAGGAAATTGAGATGTCTGACTTTGATACTTTATATTTGCGGGCAGAAAGGCTATAAATATGACAGAATACAATACAATTCATAATCTGGTTCTTGAAAACAAAGAAAAAATGTCCGTTACAGGCGTTATGGATGTGGACACATTTGATGAGAACAAAATTATCCTCTTTATTGCCGATGATACACTGATTATAGAGGGCGCAGATTTGCACATACAAAAACTAGATGTCTCCTCAGGTGAGATGACCATCGAAGGTGAGATATACTCACTCTCATATACCGGTGCCGCAGGTGGCAAAAAAGCAAAGGGCTTCTTTAAAAACATCTTAAAGTAAAAATAGGAGGTTTTTTATGGTTGCTTATACCAGCGGTGAAATTCCGATTTTTTTGTGGTCAATTCTTTCGGGCGCGGTAATTATGATGACTTATGATGTATTTTCCGTTGCTTCTGACAAAGAAAAATTCTCTATCCTTGTGTGCAATATATTTGACGGCATTTTTGTTTTCAGTGCTTGCGCGATTATGATTTTTATACTACTAAGTGTTTCAAACGGTTACATAAGAGGGTTTGAATTTGTGGGGGCATTTATTGGTGGGTTTTTATACAAAATCACATTAAGTCCGCTGTTTCAGATTATTTTTTCAAAAATAATCGAAATATTTTTAACTATTTTTAGATTTTTTTTAAAAATACTATTGACACCGATTAGATTTATGTATAAAATTATTTATAATAGTATAGGTGTGTTTGGTAAGGCATCGAGCCGGTTCTTTTCCCCTGTATTTGCAAGGTGCAGAAGAATTTTCTCACTTATTAAAATTTCGCTTAAAAAAACATAGGAGTACGCCATGGAAAATAATTCAAGGCCAATTCGTAAAAAAATTGATATAAAAATTCTGGCAAGAAGATTATTGTTTATCTTTTTGTTTATTTACTTGTTGATTTCTTTGATTACACAGCAGTTTAATTTATCCGCATTAAAAAGAGAAAATGCTGCAATAGATGCAAAAATCGAAGCAGCTCGTTATGAACAAGAAAACTTAAACTCGGAATTAGCTGCTATAGATTCAGAAGATTTTATAAGACGCACAATTCGCGAAAGATTGGGATATACAAGACCTAATGAAAAGGTTTTTGTTGACGCTTCTAAGTAAGCGTTTATATTAGATTTTACAGGAGGAAAGGTTTTAATGGAGTTAGAACCAGGAAAAATCATAGAAGGAAAGGTGACCGGAATCACACCGTTCGGGGCTTTTGTTTCTATTGAAAACGGCAAAACAGGTCTTATACATATTTCTGAGGTCGCATTGGAATATGTGAAAGAAATCAAAGACCATATTAAAGAGGGAGATTCAGTTAGGGCAAAAATTCTGTCTATTGACAAGTCTGGTAAAATCAGCTTATCAATCAAACAAGCCCTGCTGGACGAAAAAACAGCCGCAAAGAAAACGGTTCCTAAAAAAACCTCTCATAAACCCGATGATTTTGATTGGGGCAAAAAGTCGGCACAACCTGCAAGCTTTGAAGATATGATGGCAAAATTCAAGCAGGACAGTGACGAAAAGTTACACGATGTAAAAAAAGCTATGGACCACAAAAGAGGTTCAGGTTACAGACGCTCATCAGGCTCGTTTTAATCAGAACATATACGGCAGCGCTTTTTCGCTGCCGCTTAATTTTTATCAAGGAGAAAAAAATGACCACTGAAGAAATTATCAAAAAATACCTGAAGGACGAAAAAATCCTTTGGCACGGCGCTCCTAAAAAAGTGCCTGCTTTGAATAAATACGACATCTTTATGATTCCTTTTACACTGCTCTTTGGAGGATTGCTGATAGTTTATGCTATTATGTCCGCTATAATGATGTTTGCAGGAGAAAGTGCGCTTTTTTCATTGATTGGAATAACCGCCTTAATTATGGGTGCGTACATTTTGTTTTTGAGAATCTGGTACAGAAGAAAACGCATCAGACGCCAGCTGTATTTTGTGACGGAAAAGCGGGTTTTTGCTTTTGACACCTTAAGAGACGATGTAATTTTTGATATTTTGTTGAAGGATACCGACTTAAGTCTCGGAGATAAAAGCTTGATTTTAGGTGATATAAATTCCATTGGCGATTTTATATATAATCTGGGACTTGATATATTTTTCAGAAAGTTTTCTAAAGAAACTCCTGCTTTTAAATATATCGAAAATATCTCTGAAGTTTCAAAAATAATTATCACAACCAATGAAAAGGCGAATGACGATGAAACACTTTTTATATAATTCAGCAGTCTCTGCGGGATTCACACTGTGTGAGCAACAGTTAAAACAATTTGAAACCTATGCAAATCTTTTAGATGAATGGAATAATAAAATAAATCTGACTGCAATTACTGAGCCGCACGAAGTGGCGTTAAAGCATTTTGTTGACAGTTTATACGGAATTAAGTTTATTTCATCTGCTAAGTCTATCATCGATGTGGGAACGGGAGCAGGTTTCCCCGGACTTCCTATAAAAATTGCAGTTCCTGAGATTTCGCTCACACTTTTGGATTCTCTGAACAAGAGATTGACCTTTTTGACAGAAGTAAAAAAACAGTTAAATCTTACAGATGTAACCTGTATACACTCCCGTGCAGAAGACGGCGGAGCTAAAAACTCAAAGCTGAGGGAATACTTTGATGTGGCAGTATCACGAGCAGTTGCTAATTTATCTGTATTAGCAGAATACTGTCTCCCCTATGTAAAGCCAGGTGGTGTGTTTTTGGCATATAAGGGCGGAGAAATAGAAGAAGAATTGTCACAAGCATCCAACGCCATTGAAATTTTAGGTGGTGAGATTACGGAGGTGTTTAAATATACGCTTCCTGAAACCGACATCACTCACTCGATAGTAGTAATTTCAAAAGTTAAGAATACACCGGATAAATATCCACGACTTCAAGGAAAAATTCAAAAAAAACCATTGTGATTTTTAAAAGATATATTTAAAGGAGAGCGTAATGCTCTCCTTTAAATATATAATCTTCTATCATTTTATAATCTCTATCACAGTCAGCACATTTTCTTTAACCTTAAAGCGTATATCATATCCCGAAAACATCATACTGTATGTTCTCTCGTCAGTATGATATGACGGTCTCGGATCATCCTGCAAGCACTTTATAGCAGCCTGTCGCTTATCATCGGGCAAAATTTTCAAAAGTGCATCTGGAAATTGTACCTCAAGAGAATATTTACGCATTTTAGTAGCAAACCCTGCTTTTGCATTATCTACACAGTCGCTGTATGGGATGTAAGGCTTTATATCATAAATAGGTGTGCCATCTAAAATGTCTACACCTGAAACAATCAGGTTGCCGTTTTCGACCTTTTCAAATTTTACACAGGAAAGCCCTAAGGAATTAGGTCTGTATGGCGACCGACTTGCAAAAACTCCGATTCGTTTATTGCCACCCAATCTCGGCGGTCGTACAGTCATAGTTTTTTCCTTATAATTTGCCTTAGAAAACCCAAAAATTAACCACAAATGCGAATATTCATCTATTCCACGCAATGCGTCGGGATGCTTGAATTCATCACGGAATACTATCGTACCAAAAAGCTCCTTTACTCTGCCGCTTTGACGGGGAATGCCGAACTTATCTTTAAAGTCAGTATGAATATACGCCACAGGCTTTATCTCCAAAATATACACCTCCTGAGTAAATCTCCATATACGACAAAAAGCGCAAGATTACTCCTGCGCTTTTTTTATAGTCTAATTATTTAACAGCGTCTTTTAACGCCTTACCTGCCTTAAATGCAGGAACTTTTGTAGCTGCGATCTTAATCTTAGCACCTGTCTGTGGGTTTTTACCTTCGCGAGCTGCACGAGCTCTAACCTCGAATGTACCGAAGCCAACTAAAGCAACTTTGTCACCAGCTTTTAATGCATCTTTAATAGCATCAACTGTAGCGCTAACAGCAGCTTCAGCGTCTTTCTTAGAAAGATTAGCCTTTGCAGCAACAGCAGCAACTAATTCAGTTTTGTTCATCATTTTCACCTCAACTTCCAAAATATATTTAGATATTACCACAAAATTACTAAAAATACAAGGTTTTTTTTAATTTTTATTGATATTTTTTTTAAAAATATATTTTTTTCACATAAAATCCACGAAAATTAAAATAATTGTTGACAAATCTACCTGCTGATGTTATAATAATTAAGTAAGTTTTTTGCCGCTGTGATGGAATTGGCAGACGTAGCGGACTCAAAATCCGCCGGTAGCGATACCGTGCCGGTTCGACTCCGGCCAGCGGCACCATAAAAGTGGTAAGTCATTTGGGCTTGCCACTTTTTTATTTGTGGAGGTGTAAATATGGATATAAAACGCGGTCTTATTTTAGAAGGCGGCGCAATGCGTGGAATGTTTACCGCAGGTGTTTTAGATGTTTTTATGGAAAATGACATAAATTTTGATGGTGTAATAGGCGTTTCGGCCGGTGCTACATTTGGATGTAACTACATTTCAAAACAAATCGGTCGTACAATCAGGTACAACAAAAAATACTGTCGCGATAAACGATATTGCAGTGTTCGTTCTTTAATTAAGACAGGCGATTTGTACGGCGAGGATTTTTGCTACAACAAACTCCCAAACGAACTTGACCCTTTTGATAATAACGCTTTTAAAAAATCAGATATTGAGTTTTATATCGTTTGCACAGATATCGAAACAGGAAAGCCTGTCTATAAAAAATATGATGTAGATGAGGTTGGCTGTCTTTCGTGGATGAGAGCCTCTGCTTCTATGCCTTTAGCTGCACGCATTGTTGAGATTGGTAATAACAAGTTCCTTGACGGCGGTATGTCAGACTCTATTCCTGTTAAAGCCTTTGAAAATATGGGATATAACAAGAATGTTGTGGTTCTTACACAACCTGACGGCTACATCAAGAAAAAGAATGGTGCCCTACCCCTCATAAAGCTTGTATATAAAAAGTTTCCCAAGTTGATTGAAGTTATGGCAAACCGCCATATTATGTATAATGAAACTACGGCGTATATAAAAGAAAAAGAAGCATTGGGCGAGCTTTTTGTTATAAGACCGGAATGCCCTTTAAATGTGGGACATATTGAGCACAATCCTGACGAGCTTGAAAAGGCATACCAGACAGGAAGAAAAGCAGCTCAAAAGAATTTAGAAAGCTTAAAAGAATATTTAAACTAAAAAGCAGTGAGCAACGCTCACTGCTTTTAATATTCAATAATCTCTATCGGACAGAATTTCAAATAGTCTGCCGATGTCAATCTGTATTCTACTCCGCCGATACTTCCGCTTGTTACTGCACCAAAGGTGCCTCCGTGAAGATGACCGTAAACACAAAAAGCAACCCCGGACTCCTTTAAAATTTTTGCAAACTCCGAATCTGTGCCCGGCGGATAATGAAGCATAACAACTATTCTTTTTGCATTTTGTTTTTTAGCTTCTGCTACTGCGTTTTTTAGTCTTTCAATTTCTCTTAAATAGAGTTTCTTTTCATTATCTGTGGTTGGTACTCCCTCTGTTTCGGGATAACCCTTTGTTCCGCAGATGACAGTGTCGCCGAAAACAACATTCGTATTGTGCAAAAATTTAATTGTGGAAAAATTATTTTTATCTAAGAACTTATTTAATTTGGAAAGGGTTTCCCACCAATAATCGTGGTTTCCTTTTGTAATTATTTTTGTACCGTTAAGTCTATTTATAAAGTCGAAGTCGGCTATTGCGTTGTCTACATAGGTTTCCCAAGAGGTATCCCCGGCAATCAGTACAATGTCATCTTTACCCACTGTTTTTTGCCAGTTAACGCGGAGTTTTTCTTCGTGGTTTTTCCAACGAGCACCAAAAATATCCATTGGCTTACTGCAAGAAAAACCTAAATGCAAATCTGAAATCGCAAATATTTTTGGCACGCTGTCCACCTCCTAAAAAATAGTATAAAAGCCCCGAGTATTATCTCGGGGCTATGTTTGTTAAATGTTACGCTGTAACATCCTCATATACGCTTACACGCTTTTTGCCTGCGCCAAATTTCTCGAATTTAACTTTACCGTTAACAAGTGCGAACAATGTATCGTCTCCGCCTTTACCAACATTGGTTCCGGGATGAATTTTTGTTCCTCTCTGTCTAACAAGAATATTACCAGCGAGAACATTCTGGCCGTCTGCTTTTTTAACACCAAGACGCTTAGCTTCACTG
>JAZNUA010000026.1:0-1669 GCA_045592045.1 Congzhengia sp.
CTTTCACGAGTATTCTTATTTTGGCGGAGAAGGAGAGATTCGAACTCTCGCGCCGGTTTCCCGACCTACACCCTTAGCAGGGGCGCCTCTTCGGCCTACTTGAGTACTTCTCCATGCGTGTCGAATTTGTAAAATTCTATATTAAAATATAAAAAAACGACAAGCAAGTTTCTGCTTGCCGTAAATAAGTTGGCGGAGAGGGTGGGATTCGAACCCACGCGCCCTCTCGGACAAACGGTTTTCAAGACCGCCTCGTTATGACCACTTCGATACCTCTCCGCGTGCATTGGCTTGCGAGTATTTATTATAGCAAGATTTTTTATGCTTGTCAATACTTTTTTCAAAAAAATAACAACTATATCTTAATCTTTAGAATAATTAAGAATATATTATATACAAAATATAAACAAACAGTTAACTTTTGAGAAATCTTTGACATAATATATATTTTATGATATACTTACGGTTGGTATAGTTTAGATTTATATATCTTTTTGAGGTGAACTATTTTGAAAAAATTACTGGAAAAAATCTTAGGCTCATACAGTGACAGAGAGTTGAAGCGTATTCGCCCTTTAGCTGATAAAGTTATGGCATTGGAGTCCGAATATAAAGCATTATCAGAACAGGAATTAAAAGCTAAAACAAGCGAATTCCGCACCCGTTTAGCCAACGGCGAAAGCTTAGATGATTTGCTTCCTGAAGCGTTTGCAACAGTGAGAGAGGCATCAGCAAGAGTATTGGGTTTGCGCCATTTCTATGTGCAAATTCTGGGTGGTATTATTTTACATCAGGGCAGAATTTCCGAAATGAAAACGGGTGAGGGTAAAACTCTGGTTTCTACACTGCCCGCCTATTTAAATGCCCTTACAGGCGATGGAGTTCATATTGTAACAGTTAATGATTACCTTGCAAAGCGTGACAGCGAATGGATGGGAAAGGTTTTTAAGTATTTGGGACTTACAGTTGGTCTTATTGTTCACGATGTAGATAACGCCGACAGAAAAGAAGCATATAACGCAGATATCACCTATGGTACAAACAACGAATTTGGTTTTGACTATCTTCGTGATAATATGGTTATTTATAAAGAACAAATGGTGCAAAGAGGTCAGAATTTTGCTATAGTTGATGAAGTTGACTCTATTCTGATAGATGAAGCAAGAACACCTCTTATTATTTCAGGTGCAGGCGACAAATCAACTGATTTGTACCAGTTGGCCGACAGATTTGTAAAAGGCTTAAAGCCGTTCAAAATAACAGAAAGCGACTCAAAGCAGTCCTATGACCACATTGATGCTGATTACTTAATAGACGAAAAGGCAAAGTCCGCTACCCTGCTCAAATCAGGTGTAGAAAAGGCTGAAAAAGCCTTCGGTGTGGAAAATCTTTCTGACCCTGATAATATGACTCTTTCACATCATATTAACCAGGCGTTGAAAGCGTATGGTACAATGGCCTTGGACAGAGATTATGTAGTAAAAGACGGTCAGGTTATCATCGTTGACGAATTTACAGGCCGTTTGATGTTCGGTCGTCGTTACAGTGACGGCCTTCACCAGGCAATAGAAGCCAAAGAAAATGTAAAAGTAGAAAGAGAAAGCAAAACGCTGGCTACCATCACATTCCAGAATTATTTTAGGCTTTATACAAAGCTTTCAGGTATGAC
>JAZNUA010000027.1:0-6886 GCA_045592045.1 Congzhengia sp.
CAACAGCTTCTTTTACTGTTAATGTTTCAATTCTTGGTTGGTCCATATTAAACTCCTTTCGTTTATTTCTCTCGCTTGGGTTTCAAATTCCACTATCAATTCTGTTATTTTTATAAGCGCTTCTATTTGCTTGCTAAGCCAACTTTCTGAATAATGAAAACTGGCCGAACGACCACATATTCGGCTCGCTAATTTCGTTTGTACAAAACGCAAATTTTCTAATGTGTCCCCTGCAAATTCAGACGGAGAAAATGTTTGCAATTTTTGAACGCATCCGTTCGCTGTATCCAACATTTCTGCAATCCTGTTCATATCATCCGCTTCTATTACATATTTCCCCTTTTTGTTTTTAGTGAATTTCTTTAAAAGACATGTAATTTCATTCACATTTTTGCATAATCTTTCTACTGCATCTTTAACCATAATTACCTTCACTTCTTTCTTTTTATTTTTTGCATCATTTTCTCCTTATAAACCTTTTTCTCTTCATCTGTGAAATCACAAAACAGTTTACTTCCGTCAAAAAGATGTTCATATTCTTTAGGTACATTTAATCTTTTCACAAGTTCCCCCCTTGTTTTTTAACTTCTTGTATGCTATAATTTTCCTATCATTCACAAAGGAGAAACCTCTATGAAATATTCAAACAAAACCAACGAATTATTATGTACTATGCTAAATGAAAACGGCATCGACAAATCTCTTTTTCCTCACGATGCACTCCATCAACTTTTTTCTGACAACATTATTCGTAATTCTTCAGAATTTCACAACAATAAGGTCTATCTTACCGATAAAGGCAAGGCTTATGTTGAATCTGTAAAAGAAGAACATTCTGAAAAGAATTTTCAACATGTACATATATGGATAAATACCGGTATTGCAGCAGTTTCTTTAATTGCATCTATAATCGCACTAATCGTATCACTAATGCCGTAATAGAAATAACCAACGCCGTTAAAATTGTTATATAGTTCACCCAATGCAAAACCAGCGTTCTTTTATGGCATCCACCAATAACGGGATAATAACACCCATCATCAGCATGCTCGGCATCTGCCTTATGATAATACAAACATTTCGAACATTTCTTGTGCACCTTCTTATATACACTCCTTCATCTCTTTTTTGTAACTTTTAAGTTACTCGATTGGCAAAAAAAATTGAAAATGGATCTTTTAAATTCAACACTTTTATCATAATTTCAATTTCTTTTATCCCAAAATCTCCAGTATTTAATCTGTTGCTAAAAGTCCTCGGAGTTATACCTAACTCTGCTGCCAAGGCACTTTGCGTGTATCCGTTTCTCACCATTTCTGCTTTTAATTCTTTTACATCTAACATAACACCCCTCCTTTCGTAACTTTTAAGTTACTCTTATAATAGCACACCCTCCTGTAACTTGTCAAGCACTTTTTTAACTTTTTTTAGAAAAATATTTCTTGACAAGTTACTTTTTTGTGATATACTTATTAGTGATAGGAGGTGTCGCGATTGAACATCGGTGAAAAAATTAAAACTCTGAGAACAAGACTTGATTTAACGCAAGAAGAATTAGCTGATGCGGCAGGTACCACAAAACAAACCATTCATAAATATGAAACAGGGATTATCGCGAACATACCCGCAAGCAAAGTTAAGGCAATGGCTGATAAATTAGATACAACTCCTGCGTTTCTTATGGGTTGGGAATCCGAAGACGATTCCGTAGCCTCTGACTTAAAAACACTTTTAACGATACAAAATATAGATAATGCAATCAGGCAGCAGGAAGCCAATACATATATAATACACGGTTCAGAAGGTAAAGGAACTGTAATTACAGCGAATATTCCTGATGATAAATATTTATTAGTAGGCGAAGGAAATATTTCTGAATTAACAAAAAAAGAATACAGTGCATTAAAAAGTGTACTTGATGCTATGAGCTCTTTGGATGACGAATAATCATCTGCAGGCGGTATATAGATAAAACATACAACACAATTTTATACAATTATCGACACTTTATGACATCTTTTAGTTATAATGGTATTATCATTTTATCAACGAAAGGATGTCAACCATGCAAAACATTAAAACTCTCGCCTATCAGTTTTTAACTGAAACACAAATCAAGGAGCTAAATATTTCCGTCAGTTTTCTGAAGAAGGAGCTGAAAAGGCAAGGTATATTTCTGCTGAAATATTCAGAATTTGAAACTATCAAAGATGGCATACCCAAAGAAGCACACGATTCTATAAATGTAGCAATGTCTAAAAACGAGGCTATATCTATACTTTCTGATAGTGTTACATTCGTATTATATTCAGACGACCTAGCATACGGCAGAAAACTCCAACGAATATATCACGAAATCGGTCATATCAAAGCAGAACACAAACGCTCAGGGCTATATACATTTGAACCAAACGAAGAACAAGAGCGTGAAGCAGATGTGTTTTCTCTATATGTTATGGCGCCACCTTGCATAATGAAAGAAATCGGTACTTTGTCAACAGATGATATTTCATGCCTAACAGGACTTGATTCTGCGTACTCGAAATCTGCATTGTCCCTCATTAGAAGGGATAAAGGAAACAGTGCTTTAAATATCGAGAAAAGCTTATTGCATCAATTTGAGCATTTCATAACCGCAAACAAATTAAGCAAAAAGTCTATTAAAAAGTTTATTGCAGTCGGTATTGTTGCATTATCAATATGTCTTTTGTTGCTTGCTCCAGCATATAACCATTTCAGCAACACAAAAACCACATCTTCCAATGATACGACACCAACAGAAACTTTCACAGAACAAACAGATTCAACTGTATGGAAAGCCAAAACAGGTTTAATATACCACACCGACCCTGACTGCTATCATATACCGCGAAGTGCATATACTATGGAACTTGACGACGCTATAGAGGCAGGCTATCGAGAATGCAAAGATTGCAAAAAACAAGGGTATTAATTTATAAATAACAGGAGTTGTTGAATATGCCAAACGATTTAAGCGAAAATGTAACTTTATCAAAAAGAAACATCGACAATTCAAATATTAAGTATTCTCTTGCCGACGATGGCGAATATGACCTCGGAGACATTTGGGAAGAAGCTACCATCAAAGAAGAAAAAAAGAAAGAAGCCCTATCTAAAAAAACAATCTTTAATAAAGCTCGTAAAAAGATAAAAGAAAAATATGCAAAAGAGCGAACTTCAGGCCAGGATTTGCCTGAAGACATCAGCCACGACGAAGAACGGGAATTGCAAAAAATCGATATTTATGAAAAACATGATTTATGGAATATAGATAGTCTTGAAAAATACTCCGTTAGAAGTCTAAAAGAATCTATAAAAAACAGAATCGAATGCATTTGGAAATATATTCTCACCGAAGAAGGACGGTCTGCTTGGGGAATTGGTTTGTTTCTTTTAGGTCTCAATTTATTTTTTGCTCTGTGTATAATAGGCAAATATCCGTTTGTTGAACAATGGTATTTTTTCATACATACTATAACTGAGACGGCATTTTATACTACTGTCTGCTTGGCTGCCTCGTTTCTATGGTCAGTAATTAAGCGCGAAATAAAGCAAAAAAGCAAAGCCTTCTATATTTCCTGTTTGCTGGCATTTCTTTTATGCATACCACACATTCCTGTACTTTGCAACTATGAAACTACAGACATCGGCAGCTATTACGAAGCGACAGAATATACTGCGAAGTATTATGTGATTATGTCCCGTGAACCCGAAACCAATCCGAACCGGAAAGCATATACGCTCCCGGCAGAAATCGAAAGAAGATTAGAAGATGAGAAAAAAACATTTCACAGCACCACTTACTATTTAGACGGAGAAACATCCGAACAATATGTAAGCGTGCCATACTATCACATAAATTATTTGTACTTCCCAAACGGTGGATATCTTACTTTCACTTATGACGAAGCATACGAAAATCCCGACTACACTGATATAATACTTAACGAAGAAACAATGGTGGCTGATTACCATGGTGATGAATATTATATTACTTTAACAAATAAAAAGGCTGAATAAAATAAAAAGCCCCCATATCTGTTGGCGCAGATATGAGGACCATAAGAGTGTAAATGATATACACCCCTAACAATCAATTTAAGTATATCATAAACACTCTTTTTAATCAACCCTATTTTTAAGGAAAAAGGAGTGTTTTTATGACAAATTGTATTAAATGCAAAAAGGAAATTCCAAAGGATAGCCTTTTTTGTCTTTACTGTGGCAAAAAGCAAACAGCAACCGAAGGCAAAAAAACAAAACGCCGCGCGAATGGCGCAGGCAGTGTCTATAAAGTTAAGGGAAGAAGACGAAAACCCTGGGCAGCTGCCGTAACAAAATATAAGAACTTTGTAAAGGAAACGGTATTTCTTGGCTATTTCGCAACAGAAAAAGAAGCAACCGAAGTTCTTGCAAAGATTGATTCCCAAAACATTCCCTCGGACTACAACGCCACCCTCGAAAACGTATATACCGAGTGGTCTGATACTCATTTTGACAACATAGGCGCATCTTCTGCAGAGGGATATGAAAACGCATGGAAACACCTAAAATCTTGTCACAAGAAAAAAATGAGGGATATCCGCGTTGCAGATTTCCAAGCAGTAATAGACAACTTGGTTCACAAAGGACGCAGCCGTTCATCTTGTAATAAAATAAGGATACTAGCAAACCAATTAAGTAAATACGCAATGGAACGGGATATTATACAGAAAAATTATGCGCAATTTATAAAATTGCCTAAAGAAGAAAAAGCAGAAAAGCAGATATTTACAGATGCAGAGATTAAAACCCTGTTTAAAAACAAATGGAAACTCGTTGCACAGATTATTCTTGTATTTATATATACAGGTATGAGAATAGAAGAGCTTTTCTCTATTGAGACAAAGAATGTGCATCTAAAGGAACGATATATGATAGGCGGAGAAAAAACCGAAGCAGGGAAAGATAGAATTATTCCTATAAATGAAAAGATATATCCATTTATAGAGAGTTGGTATAATTCGGATAATAAATATCTGCTTACAAATTCCAAAGGTGGAAAGAAAAACGCTCGCAACTTCCGCGAACGCGAATTTTATCCATTTCTTGAGGAAGTGGGTATTCTTTCAAAGGATGATGACAAACGCAGACTAACACCGCACAGTACAAGACATACATTTGCTTCAATGATGGTACAAGCAGGTGCTCAGCCTGAGTTGCTACAAAAAATCATTGGTCACGAGAATTACGAAACGACAATAGATACATATACGCACTTTACCAAAGACGATATTTCGTCAATGGTTTCACAAGTTAATATCATATAGGAATGGCGACTACTATCACACTACTATCAAAACCTTGTTTTCGAGGATTTCGTCGAAAAAACAAAAACCCTCAAAACGCAGTAGTTTCAAGGGTTTCAGTTGGTGATCCATCGGAGATTCGAACTCCGGACACCTTGATTAAAAGTCAAGTGCTCTGCCAACTGAGCTAATGGATCATATTAAATTATATTATTTTCTAAAAAAATGGCTGGGCTGGCAGGACTCGAACCTACGAAATGCCAGAATCAAAATCTAGTGCCTTACCACTTGGCTACAGCCCAATAAAAATGGCTGGGATGGCAGGACTCGAACCTACGAAATGCCGGAATCAGAATCCGGTGCCTTACCAACTTGGCGACATCCCAATCCTCACTAGGTGAATCATTTATGCCAAATAAAGCATAGTTTTGATTTATATGGGGTGGATAATCGGAGTCGAACCGACGACCTCTAGAGCCACAATCTAGCGCTCTAACCAACTGAGCTATATCCACCATATAAGTGGCGCGCCTGAAGGGATTCGAACCCCTGGCCCACTGCTTAGAAGGCAGTTGCTCTATCCGACTGAGCTACAGGCGCATTCATAGGTGGAGCGGGTGATGGGAATCGAACCCACACGACCAGCTTGGAAGGCTGGGATTCTAGCCATTGAACTACACCCGCACTTACACTTGCTCACCGACTTGATTATTATACCAACATTTTCATATCTTGTCAAGTATATTTTTTAAAAAAATCACAACTTTTTTTGCGCCTGTTTCTTTTAAAATTTAAATCCCATTTCTCTCATGCTAAAGTATCTGTTTCCACTTACTATAATATGATCTAAAACCTCAATACTTATACCTTTTAATAATTTTGCCAATGCTTCTGTAGATTCTTTATCGGCCACTGACGGCGCCAATGTTCCGTTGGGATGATTGTGCACAAGAATTATTTTTGTCGCTTTATGTTGTAACGCTGTGCTAACAATTTCTCTGGGATACGCTTCTGTTTTATTGATAGTTCCTTTTACTATAATACCACTCCAATGAACACATCTGTTCGAATCAAGGCAAATCATTGCAAGCTCCTCATTTACCTTGTCTTTAAAAAGCGAAATAGCATATTCTCCTGCTGTTTCAGTATCGCTCAAGCAAACTTCTCGTTCCCATTTAGAAGTTTCGTAAACTCGTGCCAATTTTGGCACCATAGACAAAAGCGTTGCTGTAACTTCACTTATCCCAACTTCTTTTATCAACTCATCAGGACTTGCATCAAACACATTTGCTAAAGTCTTATATTTATCCAATATCTTATGTGCTAAAGGATTTGTATTCATACGAGGAACGCTGTAATAAAGCAACATCTCCAATATTTCGTGGTCTGCAAAACCATCAAACCCGTTCTCGCGAAACTTTTTTCTCATTCTGCTGCGATGGTTTTTATGCACGCCTCCATTTGATTCCGCCATAAATACACTCCTCCTTTATTATGTATACATTTTACATTGTTTTATAAAAAAATTCAATACTTTTTTAAAAGAGGTTGATTTTTTTATAAAAATAGTGTATTAT
>JAZNUA010000028.1:0-6717 GCA_045592045.1 Congzhengia sp.
CTACCAACTGAACTGTATTTTTTTAGCAACTATTGGTTGCTATATGTTTGTTTTATTCGCTGTATTTGATTATATTATATCTCGTTTCCAAAAAAATAAGCAATGTTTTGTTTACATTTAAAACATTGCTCATTTTTTACATTATTTATCACAATGAACTAAATAACCAATTCTATTGCTTCTTTTTCTACCAGGATTTCTGCATTCTTTACGGCTCCACCAAACTCTCCGTCCAATGTCCAGCTTACTGTTTCTTCACATATAAATTCTATTTTATCAGTTTTAAACAAATGGATTAAATCATCTTCAAATTCCTGGTTCAGAAGCTTAGACATCAAGTTGCTCATTTTAGCCAATGTTTTTGGTTTTTTTATCAGCAACACTTCAAAAAGACCGTCATTTAATTGCGTCTTATAGGCTTTTGTTGTTTCGATTCCTGCTATACTGTTGCTGTTGGAAACAATCCCTAATACAAATTCATCCTCAATCTGATTTCCATTATAGTTTATTTTCATTGCAAAAGATGGAAGTGCGTGAAGTTGTTTGATTCCTTCAAGAATGTACGCCATTTGACCAAGTATATTTTTTGTTTGTTGCGGTGTCTCGTAGGAAACATTTGTAAACATCCCGAATGCTGCAACATAAATAAAATTTTTAGAATTAAATTTTCCCACATCACACCTAAATGGTGTTCCGCTTAATGTTTTTTCTGTTGCTTTGATCGGGTTCCTGGAAATTTTTAAACTCGAAGCAAAATCGTTGGTTGTTCCGGACGGTAAATAGCAAATTTGCGGTCTTTCGTTCTCTGCTATTGACATTAAACCGTTTACAACTTCGTTTAATGTTCCATCTCCACCTGACACTACAACAATATCACAATTTGCACCCGTTTCTTTAACTACAGAACATGCATCATCCTGCCCTTGAGTTATATGAACAATTGTCTGATACTGATTTTTATTGAAAATATCAACAATATCCAGCAATTTGTTTTTTATACTGCCTTTTCCAGAATGTGAATTGATAACCAGTAAAGCTTTTTTCATAAAAGCACTTCCTTATGACTTAAATACTCAATCACAGTATATTATACAACAATTCATTTGAAATAGCAACTAAAAGTGTATATAAATAAATGAAAATGCTACTTATATTAGGAAAGAACTATAATCCTTATTCTGCCTCCTGTTGCATTTGATTTATCTATATATGCAGATACCTTATAATTTTCTGCAGATTCTATAAATTCATCCATTGTTATCATTGTGTATTCGTAAGTTTTTTTAACATATATCTGCACCTTATCCGATAAGATGTATTCTTTGCTACCAAGCGTTACAGAAGAACCTGCTATGTCAGAAATGCCATTTGCATTGATTTTAGTAAGTGGTGACATAGCCGTTATACCCTTGGCATTTGATACAATTTTAACAGGCTGACCTGTAGACACATTAAACACCTTATTAGTAACCATGATATTTGAAATATTTCCATCGCTGATATATTCGTATGTACCTGAAAGAGTCATATCATTCGCAGTTTTATCTGCATCGGTTATTATGCCATACTTGTGCATATCTCCTGTTATATCTCTAATAATCAATGCATCAATACAACCCTCACTGTCTTTTGAAGCATATAAAATACTACTCGATGATATAGTAATGCCGTTTAATCTCTGAGGAAAAACAGTGGCTGTATTTGCATTTTCATAAGATTCTGTTGTGGAAACTTCTATTATTTCCACTGTTGATGCTAATTTGTCAGAGCCTATTTTTCGTGAAGCTGATGTCCATGTAACAGTACCTGAAACCCCAGTATTTCCTCTAACTACGGAAACTGTCGCAGTTCCATTTGCCAATGTAACCGATACGGCACTATTCAATATTGAACTATAATCTTTATTTGTAATATATTCACAAGCTTCTCCTGATGGCAAAACCACTTTAACATACGGCTTGGTAACAGTTGTGCCGGAAACTGTTGTTTGTTTTGTTCCTGCTTGCGTCAAAAATCCATAAACCTTTTCATTAAGCATAGCATTAGTTGCAACATCGGCAACATCCCCGTTTTTCCCTAAGAGCAATGTTACTGTATCACCGTAATTGAATGTGCCGTTTGAAGAAAGCTTAGAAAAAGCATCTAAGCCCTCTATCTTATATGTAACACCTGAAACTGTAACAGATGACGGCGTATCCTTATTAGGCGCAGCTGACTCATAGATGCCTGTTACCTTTTTTGAGTATACTAACGCCATATTTAATTCCTTGAGATAATAGGCAACATCATTAATCTTTACATCTGATACGGTTGCTTTGTTACCATCGCGCATTACAGCAATTGAATTATCTGCACCAAACATAGTATACCAATCAGAAGTTTTCACTGTTTTAGGTCCTATGGTGTATCCGTCTGCACACATAATATGACTTATCGTGCCGTCATATTTATAATTTACATATAAAACATCGCCCATCTCCAGTCCCGATAGTGCGGTATTTACAGGTAATGCGGTTGAATTTTTATAAAAAACTGTATCGTTGTTTACTTTTATCTGATTAAACTTACCATCTGTATATGTTATAATTCCGTCATCCAAAACTGAATGAACTACCGCTTTTTCTTTCTTTGTTTTTTCTTCATTGGGAATAAATGATACAACGGTATCTCCGTTCTTCAATACAATGCTTCCCCGCTCGCCTACATGTGATAAGTCTAAGCTTTGGGAAAAATTATACATTCCTGCCGATGTGAAAATTTTTCCTGACAAAATATTGCTATCCTCGTTACTGGTTGCCACCAGTGTAACATCATCAATAATCTGTCTGTAAAATGTAGATAAATATGTACTCTGAGAATTTTTTGCTTTGGCGTTTAGTGTGTTGTATACCAATGCTGCAACATCCCGGCGTGTCATTTCCTGACCTGCTGATTTGTTTATATTATCTAATATGCCTATGTTTTTTGCAATTCCGATTTGTCCGTCGGGCCAATTGCCTCCAAAATCTGAATCATTATATCCTAATACGCGAAGCATCATTGTGGCTGCTTCTTCGTATAATACCGTATTAGCAGGGCGAAATGTGGCGTCTAAATAACCTCTGCAAAGTCCGTTACTAACTCCTACTGTGATATAAGGAGCTGCCCAATGTGTGTAGGGCACATCACTAAACGGTGATGTGTGGCTGCTTAATGCAACAGAGTTTCTGTAGCTCGATGCTGCAACTGCTATTTTTGAAAATTCTGCACGAGACACAAAATCGTCAAATCGCATATTGCCGTCAGGATCCCCCTGCATAATTGAAAGCTCTGACAACAGCGAAATTACATTATCCGAATATATAGGAGCTGCACACACATTTACTGTAAATAACATCATAACTGATATAAATAAAGCTAAAACTTTTTTCACTTGTGTTCTTCCTTTCATAATCTATTCAAATCTGAGAGCATCTATCGGATTTAAATTAGCTGCGTTTTTTGCAGGCAAAAATCCAAATATAATACCAATGCCTACTGATACGCTAAACGCAACAACTATGGCAGTAACCGAAGGCACAACCGTAATCCCTAAAAACGAGCCTACAACATATGCAGCTATTCCACCGACTATAATTCCCAATATACCTCCCAAGCCGCTGACAGTGCCTGCCTCTATTACAAACTGTTGCATAATGTTGCGTTTTTTTGCACCTAAGGATTTTCGTATACCTATTTCTTTTGTTCTTTCAGTTACTGACACCAGCATAATGTTCATAATGCCTATTCCGCCAACCAAAAGCGAAATACCTGCAATCAAAACCAGCGATGCTTTTAATGTATCCATAATGCTGTTCATTTCGTCTAAAATCTCTTGTGTAGCTATCAAATTATAGTAGTCATCACTACCTAATACTTCTATGAGCTTTCTTTCCAGAGTCATTTTTGCCGTATCCATATTGTTTGCATCCTTCATAGATACAACATAAGTGTTGATAGATGAATTCCACGACATTTTAGTTGCATTTTTATAAGGCAAATACAAACTCTGGTCTGAAGAACCCTCCGTCGAATCTGCTTGCTCCTCTAATACACCTACTATGGTATATGGCTCTCCGTTTATTTTTATTGTTTCTCCTAATGCGTTACCTGTGCCGTAGTATTCTTTTTCGTAATATGTACCTATAACGCACACCTTTAAAACCTTTTCAATATCAATATACTGTATAAATCTGCCCTGTTCTGTAGCTAAGTCATTAATTTCATCATAAGTCTCATCAACACCTGTAATTGAGGCATTTATGCTGTTTGTGCTGTCGGCAGATTTAATGTTTGCATTAGTAGTAACTTTAGGAGAACAGTATGAAAACAAATCTGGATTTTCATCTACAAGCTCATACATATCCTCTGGCTCTACAAATCTTGTACCCCCACGAGATATGATATTGACTGTAATGTTATTCATACCAAAGCTTTCAAAAGCATCTGAAACCTGTCCTGTAATGCCATCCATAATGCTGACCAAAATAATAACTGCAGCAACACCTATAATAATACCCAGCATTGTAAGCAAAGAACGGATTTTATTTGACATTATGCTCGAAAAAGCCATACTAATGGTTTTTGAAAATTTCATCAGCCCACCTCCTTGTCTTCATAAACAAGAGCGGTTGATTTGATAATTTCATCATCCTTCGCATTACCGTCAAAAATGATTTTCCCATCATGTATGCGAATTACACGCTTTGCCTTTGCAGCTATTAAATTATCGTGAGTAATTAAAATAATTGTATTTCCTTGATTGTTTAATTCTATTAAAAAATTGATAACCTCTTTGCTTGTTTTTGAATCAAGTGCGCCCGTAGGTTCGTCTGCCAAAATCACACTCGGTGAGCCTGCTAAAGCCCTTGCTATCGATGTTCTTTGTTGTTGTCCTCCGGATAACTGTGACGGCTTGTGATGAGCTTTGTCGTCAATACCTACTCTCCTCAAAGCTTCCATAGCACGCTCAGTCTGTTCATGTTCACTCAATCCCTTATATAAAAGAGGCAGTTTTACATTGTCTAAAACACTTAATTTTGGTAACAGATTGTACTGTTGAAAAATAAATCCTAAAGTTTTGTTTCGTATTTCTGCTTGCTCATCATCAGTGATATTGCTCACATCTTCACCATTTAAAAAATAAGTACCGCTTGTAGGGACATCTAAACAACCTATAATATTCATACAGGTGGATTTACCACTGCCCGACTGACCGATAATAGCTACAAATTCACTCTGGTGCACCGAAAATGAAACACCATCTAAGGCTCTTACCTCGGTGTCGCCCATAGTGTATATTTTATAAACATCACGAAATTCAACCAAAGGATGCGAATGCATAATTGTTTCCATCATAATCCCCCTTATGGTTATCTCATGCCACCTCTTTGTGCACTACCCGGTGTCATTCCTCCTGACGGTGCCATTCCTCCTGACGGGAAGCCTCCGCCCATACCTCCCATCATAGCTGCCATACCCTCTTGTTTTCCTGTCGATGCCACTACTGGTACATAAACGATATCGCCTTCTGACAGTCCTGAAACAATTTCTATATATTCATTATTATATATGCCTGTATTAACCTTGACTGTTTTAAATCCTTCAGGAGCTGTGTCTTTTTCATCCGCTTTGTCACCTTTGACATACACAGTATTTCCACGATTTACCGCAGAAACAGGAACAGATATTGCATCATCTGTTTTTTGAGTAATAATAGTTACATCAATATTCATTCCGGGCAACAAAACATCGTCAAAGTCCGTTATTACTATTGTTACTGGATATGTAGTTACACCGCCTGATGTTGTTCCGTTTACTGAAATGTTTGAAACTATACCATTGTACCGCTTGCCCTCTATGGCATCTGATGTAATGGTTGCATTTTGACCAAACTCTATATTTTTAATATCTAATTCATCTACTGCAAGCTCGCATTCAAGGCTGGACATATCGTATATAACTGCCATTTCTGTGGACATATTTGAATTGTCGAGTTTGTCGCCTGCCTTTATATTTTTAGTGACAACAGTTCCTGAAATAGGCGCTGTAATTGTATAATCCTTTAATCTTTCTTTTGCACTTTCACGAGATAATTCAGAAGATTTAAGATTTAATTCTGAAGATTTCATACTGTCTTTAACTGTCTTGCTGTCAATGTGCAAAATCTTAGTGCCATTTTTAACCCGTGAGCCCTCTGTTATATACAATTCGTCTATCTCGCCTGACATCTTTGCTGTCAAAGTTTTTTCTGTTATGTATTCAAATGTTCCAGGGGAATTACAAGCAATCCCGCCTACCGTAGCAGTTGCTGTTTCTGTATTCATAAGGCTTCCCGGGTTAGAAACCTTTATTTTTACATTTCTCACCAGAGTATTGCCGACAGATGCAAAGCCTGTGGGATTTACATCGGTTACAACACCCGAAAGTATCTCACCGTTAGAGGAAACTCTTACTTCGGCATACTCGCCGACAGAAATATTCTGCGCGTCTGTATCATTAAAAGTCACTGTAAGCACCAAATATGAGTCGTCATAAATATCTGCTATTTTCGCACCTGCATTTACGGTATCATATTTTTTAACATACAATGTTTTAACAACACCGGATATGTCTGATTTTAATGTTAAATCATTATAGTTTTTTACAGAATTATCATAATCCATTTTTGAACGCTCATAGGATATTTCTGAGTTTTCA
>JAZNUA010000029.1:0-15301 GCA_045592045.1 Congzhengia sp.
GGACCGCCGGCACAAATTATAGGGTCGTCCTCGCTTCTGTCAGCAGACCTTAAGGGAATTCCAGAAAGGTCTAACATATTTAAAATATTTGTATAACTCATCTCGTATTGGAGTGTAAATCCCAAAAAATCAAAGTCGCGGGCAGGGGTTTTCGTTTCTAAGGAGAAAAGAGGAATGTTATTCTTTCTCATTTCTGCTTCCATATCTACCCAAGGGGTAAAGAAGCGCTCGCAATATATGTCATCAGCAGAATTAAGCAAATGGTACAAAATCTTCATGCCCAAATGGGACATACCAATCTCGTAAACATCTGCAAAGCAAAAGCCGAAACGGATATTGATTTTGTCCAAATCCTTGTGAACACTGTTAAATTCGTTTCCTATGTATCGCGAGGGACGCTCAACGACCTTTAAAATTTTATCTAAATTCATATTATATCCTTCCCGAAATTTGTTTTAAGTAGTTTAAAGACGAAAGCTTTTTGCCTATGGTGTGCTCTAACATTTTTTCGGTACAACTTTCGAATTCGTCAATATTCGACTTGGAAAGAGCAAATGAAAAGGCGCGCTTTTCATCGGAATCTTTTACATATTGCATAGCGGTAAGAGTGTCTTTTGTAATAATTTGTGCATCGGGAATCGCTCCACAGGAGCGACAAACTGCACCGCCTGAACTGACCGAAAAGAAGCACAACTCTTCACAATCTCCGCAGGCAACGCAAGAATCAAGCTCAGGAGCGTAACCTAAAAGGCACAAAAGCTTTAATTCAAATACACATTTTATCAGTCGCAGATTTTTTTGAGAATTGGAAAACAAATAAAATGTGTTCAAAAGCAAAGGGATTATCATTTCTGCATCCTCGGGAGTGGGGGCAACAGATACTGCCGCCTCTGCAATATATGTAGCATAGGAAAGTCGCTCGATGTTTGCTGACAATCCGTAAAAGCCCTCTATTAAAGATGCCGATGTTACGATATAACGACCGTTTGACTCGGTAATTAAAAAGTCGGTATACGAAAAGAGCGAGCATCCTGCAGAAAGCTTGCTTTTCATGCTTTTTATGCCTTTTACCGATGCTGAGAGCACCCCTTGTTCTTCAGTTAAAATCTTGATTATAGCGTCCTTTTCACCAACAAAGGTTCTATTAAGGACGACACCTTTTGTTTTAATTTCCATAAAATACCTTTAAATTTCAAAGCCAAAGTTTGCAATTTTTCCTCGTTTATTACGCCAATCCTCGTTTACCTTAACCCAAAGCTCCAAATACACCTTTTTTTCGTGTATCCGCTCTAAATCTTCTCTGGCTTGTGTACCGATTTTTTTCAAAACCGCACCATTTTTACCTATTATGATGCCCTTGTGGGATTGCTTTTCGCAGTAGATATTAGCCTCTATTGAGAGCTTGTCACGAGAGTCCTTCATAGAAAAAATCTCGATAGCAATACCGTGCGGAACCTCTTTGTCAAGGCTTCTCAAAAGCTTTTCTCTTATGATTTCTGCTACAATTTGCCTTTCCGGTTGGTCTGTTATCATATCCTCGGGGAAAAACTGCGGTCCCTCCGGAATGTGAGGGATAATTTCCTGCTTTAAGACATCAACGCCGTCACGACGCATAGCCGAAATAGGTACAACTGCGGCAAAATCGTATTTTTCCGTGTATTTTGCGATAACCTCCAATAAAATATCTTTTTTTACTGTATCTATTTTATTGATAACTAAAATAACGGGAGATGACTGTTTCTTTAACCCCTCGATAATTTTTTCTTCTGTTCTGCCCACATTTGCAATAGGCTCAACCAGAAATAAAATCGCATCTGTATCGTGCATAGCGTCAGTTGCATTTTTTACCATAAGCTCTGCCAGCTTGCTTGTAGGCTCATGAATGCCGGGGGTATCTGTAAAAACAATCTGCATATTTTCTTCTGTTAAAATTCCTAAAATGTTGTTTCTCGTGGTTTGAGGTTTGCTTGAAATAATAGCAATTTTCTCTCCAACAAGTCTGTTAATAAGTGTAGATTTACCAACATTCGGGCGACCAATAATGCTTACAAAACCTGATTTATATTCCATAATTTTACCTCTGCTTTAAATATTTTTTTCCGCAAAACAAAACAGTTAGCCCAAACTTGGGAAGTGCCAACATTCTTACAAATCTTGAAGGCTGTTTTATAAGCCTGTAAAACCATTCAAGACCTAATTTCTGATAAATTTCAGGAGCTCGTTTTACCTCTCCTGCGAAAACATCCAGCGAACCGCCAATGCCCATTACTACTTTTGCATTTATGTCGGAATGTGCATCTATCCAATTTTCCTGCTTGGGAAAGCCCAGGCAAACGAAAAGAATATCAGGAGATTTTTCTTTGATATCGGCAATAATCTCTTTTTCTTTTTCTTCGTCAAAATATCCGTCAGAAACTCCCACTATCTTAATGCCGTGGTAAAGCTCCTCTATTTTTTTTGCAGCAGCCTGGGCAATACCGGGTTTTCCGCCAAAAAGATAGAGCGTTTTTCCCATTGGGGCGGCCTGTGCCAATAAGCTGTTTGCCAAATCAAATCCACTCACTCGCTCAGGAAGCGAATGCCCTAAAATCCTTGACGCATAAACTACGCCTATACCGTCAGGAGTAATCAGTCCGCCACGATTTAAAACCTGACAATAGTCCGGATTTTTGTATGCGTGCAGGATGATTTCAGAATTCGGAGTATATACAGAGGTCATAGTGTCTTTTGAAAGTGCTGCCACCAAAAAATCCGTTGCCTCTTTCATATTTAGAATGTCGACGCCTACGCCTAAAATGTTTAGTCTGTTATTCATTGTTTTCCTCCAAGATATATAATCTGTTTTCCCTTTGTGTCAACGCCTTCAAGTGAAAAAACAGGAGTAATCATTTTAATTTTTATATTTTTGCATTTTGCTCTTACCGCTCCCGTCAGCGCCCAGTCAGAATCAAAAACGCTCTTAACATGGTCTTTGTAGTAGCTGACCTGGGGAGTTACAATTTCTTCTTTTAGTACAACTATTGTATTTTTGTTGCCCAAAAGCACATCCTCATCTAACTGCGAAGCGATTTCTTTTATCAAAATATCGTCTTTTTGGTAAACTGTTTTATAAGTGTTAAGCTCATTAACACCGCCTGCCAGAAACAAGAAAACCATTAAAAACACTACGGCCATACGGGCTTTTTTGTTTTTTAAAAGTATTGCAAACAAAGGCGCCGATAATATTACCAATCCAATGAAGCAAGGAACAATGCTTCTGAATGTTAACCACACCTGAGCGGTCAGCAGATTAGGAATTAACGGGGCAAACAAAAGTATAACGCCTACAGGAATACAGTAGCCTGCTCTGGCGGAAAACTGCATATTCTTACTGCTGTATCCGCAGAATAAAGCAATTATCAAAGCTATCAAAAACAAAAGCATGCCGTAAACTGTGGAGAACATAAATTTAAACCCGTAAAATGCTCCCTTGACTGTAGTAGAAAGTCCGCCTTTTATCAAGACCTCCACGAACTGCACAAAAAATTCTTTTGTATTATTTGCTATCATCGAAATGTTAAACCCATCAGCTCTGCCACCTAACGCTCCCATATTTGCTGCAAGCTTGTAATATAAAAGCATCGATATCCCGCATATTACGGGGGTGAGCAGGTAAAGAAACGCTTTGCGCTTTTCTTTTACAAGGCTTATAATTACAAAAAACTGCAACAGGGCGGATGTTACCATAACAGATTCATAAAACCCAAAGGAAAGTACAGTTGTAATTATGTAGGGGATAAGGAGTATTTTCTTTTTTGAGTTGATAAGCTTAATGAGAAAGAGAAGTGCCAGTCCTGAAAAGAACAACCCTACACAAACCCTTGTTGAAGCTGAGAGCCAGTATGTGCCTTCAAAACCTAAAGGAATAAGTAAAACCACAGCATACAAAAACGGCGTTATATGTATTTTAAGCTTTTCCAAAGCTGATGCAATAAGCTTTATACCCAAGAAGAAAAGCACTGAAACAATCAAAAGCACAACCCATAAATCAGGATAGAACTGTCCCCATATTAAAGGGTCCGCCAAGGACGCAAACGGGCGTGTAGCAATAGTGCCTATGTTCAAATAAACAAAGGACAGATTATCATACAGAGGGTACCCACCGTATTGGATATAATCATCTAAAATCGGATAGTAGGTTAACCCCAAAGAAAACACCTTGAACAACAGTGCTAAAAGAAAAGCTATATCACAAATTGTGCGTTTTTTTAATGTCTTCATACCATACACCTATTATACCTAATTATACATAATAAATTATAGCACATATATTTGCAAAATACAAGAAAAAATGACTGTATTTTTAATTTTGTTTGCCTGACAAACTAAAAAAGAATTTACAACAGAAAGGGTTTAATTCTGCTGTAAATTCTCTAAAAACTATAATTATATTTACATATTATTAAGTGTGTTTTAATAGCTCTGCAAAGTGACCATCAGGGATTTTGGCAAGTTCATCGAAAGTGCCTTCTTCCACCACTCTGCCCTTGTCAAAAACTAAAATTCTGTCAACATTTTTGATAGTCGAAAGTCTGTGAGCAATAATGATAACGGTGTGAGCTTTCATAAGCTCCTCCATTGCCTGTTGAATTGCCCGCTCTGAAATGTTATCCAGGGCTGATGTTGCCTCGTCAAAAATAAGCACATCAGGATTTCCCAGTACCGCTCTTGCGATGGCTATACGCTGTCGCTGACCGCCTGATAAGTCCAGACCGCCGTCGCCAACAATGGTATTCCAGCCTTGCTCCAGATTGTTTACAAACTCGTGAACATTTGCAATTTCCATAGCTTCAATAATTTCCTTGTTTGAGGCGTCGGGGCGGGCGATTTTGATATTATCCCAGATTGAACCATAGAATATAAACGGACTCTGAGGCACAACTCCGAACCGCACTCGAATGTCATGAATCAAAAAGTCCCGAATGTCCGTGCCATGCACCAAAACATTGCCGTCATCTACATCATAAAGTCGCATCAAAAGCTTAGAAAATGTGCTTTTTCCACTGCCTGATGACCCTACCAGAGCAACACTTTCGCCATAGTTTATTTTACAGTTGAAATTTTCAAAAATCTTTATATTATCATAGGCAAAGGAAACATCATTGAATTCAACACAACAACCGCCTCTGGCTATGTTGTTGTCTTTGACAATATCTACATTTTTAATGCCCTGTTTCTTTTCGGGAACAGATGTATCTGTTCTTAAGATATCTGTGATTTTTTTAAGTCCTGACATAGCACTTGACTGGGTAAGACCAAGACTAAGCCAGGCAATTAAAATAGTTAAAATTTCACCCATACTTGAAAGAAATGCGTACAAAACACCGATGGAAACGCCCCTATACACACAGGAAATGGCACCAACGAGATATATAATAGCTGTGCCGACATAGCGGAGCATTTCGATTTTTGAACTTTCAAAGTGCTGAGAAAAGGCCACAGTGATGCCTTTTTCATACATTGTCCCGATTTTTCTCTGAAAACTGGACAGGGTGTTTTCTTCTATTGAGTAAAGCTCTACCGCATCAATGCCGTTTAATGTATCAGTCAGATACTTAGAGGCTTCTGCTTCTGACTTTATGTATTCATAGGAAAGTGAACGGATTTTCTTTCTTGCATATTTGTTGAACAGAGCCATCAATATAGTTACAAAAAGCAGTATGGCAGTCAACACCGCATCGTAAAAAATAAGTGCTGAAAGCGATATAACAAGTGCTACAATCTGATATGGAACACTCATAAAAATTGAGCTCATAAATGTTTTTATATTATTTATCGGAGAACCCAAAATGCAGTTAAAAAGCTCTCCTGCAGAAGTTTTTTGATAAAACTTCATACCTATGGTCTGAACATGGGCAAAAAACTTTGTCCTTAAATTAAATAAAGCCCCTTCCAAAGCACGAGTCATTTTTCGATAGCCGAAATACCAGCATAAAACACGGCTTATAGATACAGCCACATATACAATACACATCATGGCAACATAGCGTATTTTCTGGTTTCCCACAAGGGCGTCATTCGCAATACCGTCATCAACAATAAACTTAATGATAAACGGCTGAGTTGCAACAAATGCACCAACAACAAGAGCACATATGACAGAGAAAATAAGCTGAGGTTTAAACTCTTTTAAATATGGCCACATCTCACGCCAGAAGGATTCTTTTTTAATAGTTTGATTTTCTGCCTTTTTCATAACAATCTCCACTCTTTCATAACCGAAGTTGCTTGCTTTTGTTATAAATATCCAAAGGTTAAAGTCATTATGGCACAGCAAAACACAAAAGTCAATATATAAACATAAAGATTTCATTACCATAATGTTAAATTTCTGATATAAATTTAAAAAAACATTGTAATAACATATAAAATGTACTATAATATAATAGAATTGTTATGATTATATATTCTGGGAGGGTTTTATGAAAACTAAATTATGCGTCATATTTGGCGGAAAATCATCGGAACACGAAATTTCCTGTAAATCAGCTTATAATATTTTGCAAAATCTTGATAAAGAAAAATACGAAATAATCAAATTTGGTATTACAAAGTCAGGTGCTACATGGCTTTATGAGGGTGATGACGCATCAATTCTGGACGGAAGCTGGGAAAATCACGACTGCACTGCCTGTGTGATTTCTCATTGTCCTAAGACAGAGGGACTGATTAAGCTTTTTGACGGAAAATTTGAAAAAATAAAAGTAGATGTGTTCTTCCCCGTTCTGCATGGAAAAAACGGCGAAGACGGCACTATTCAGGGTGTTTTTGAGCTTGCACAGATTCCCTATGTGGGAAACGGCGTAGCAGGGTCGGCACTTTGTATGGATAAAATCTTTACAAAAAACATTCTGGAGTGTGCAAATATTCCGGTTGTTCCTGGGTTTTACATAATTCACAGCGAAAATAACGCAGACAAAGTAAACGAAAGAATCAAAGCATCCTTCGGGTATCCCGTAGTTGTTAAGCCCTCTAATGCGGGCTCGTCAGTTGGTGTTTCGTTGGTTGAGAACGAAAACCAGTTAAAAGAAGCTTTAGATGTGGCATTTTTAGAAGACAGACGAGTTTTAGTTGAGAAAAAAATCGAAAAGCGCGAATTAGAATGTGCCGTATTGGGCAATCACCAAGAGGCAAAAGCGTCTGTTTTGGGCGAGGTTGTTACTAATGCAAAAATGTACGATTACAGTACAAAGTATGAAGATAATTCAACAAGAACAGAAATCCCCGCCCTAATTTCCGAAGAAATATCTGATGAAATAAGGACTTTAGCAGTGCGCGCGTTTCTGGCGTGCGACTGTACAGGTCTGGCAAGAGTAGATTTCTTCGTGGAAAAAGGCACAAACAAAATATATTTAAACGAAATCAACACACTTCCCGGTTTTACAAATATCAGCATGTATCCTATGCTGTGGGAAGCAACGGGCATTTCTTACTCTGAGCTTTTAGATAAAGTGATACAAATATCAAAAAAAGAAGCAGGTGGGCAATAATGTCTCAAAAATACATCGGTGTATTTGACTCAGGTCTCGGCGGTCTTACATGCGTAAAGGAGCTTATGGAAATAATGCCCTCAGAGCCTATAATATATTTTGGCGATACGGGCAGAGTGCCTTACGGCTCCAAATCAAACGAAACCATAATTAAATATGTAAAGAGCGATATTAAGTTCTTGCAGGAATTTGATATTAAAATGATAGTGGTAGCTTGTGGTACAGCAAGCACAATAGCACTGCCACATATCAAGGACGAGCTTTCTGTGCCTATATTCGGCGTGGTAGATGCTGCAACCGAAGCAGCGGTAAACGCCACAAAAAACAACAAAATCGGCATTATTGGAACGGCAGGCTCAATCCGCTCCGGTGCATACGAAGCACAAATAACAGAAAAAAATCCGAAAATCAAAACCTTTGCAGCTGCTTGTCCTCTGTTTGTTCCTCTTGTTGAGGAAGGCTATACAAAAGGAGAGGTGGCCCGCCTCGTAGCTGAGGAATATTTAAAACCTATCAAAGAGGCAGGTGTGGATACGCTTATTTTGGGCTGTACACATTATCCTCTTTTGCAGGAAACAATAGGAGAAATTATGGGTAACGATGTTACTCTTATTAACCCGGGCAAAGCCACTGCAAGCTATGTAAAAGATTATTTGAAAGGAAACAATCTTGTGTCTTCGGTCCCCGGTGACTATAAGTTTTTTGTCAGTGATTATCCTGATGGATTTATGCGACTGGCAAAGGATTTTTTACAGTGTGAAATAGACGGAAAAATAGAAAAAATAGATATAGAAAAATATATGTGATTGGAGGAAAATCCATGGAAAACAATGCTTTAATCACTTTAATAGGCAAAAATATGGTTGACGGCGAGGAAGATAGCTTCGAACTGACAACCGCAGGAAAATATAAAGAACAAAACGGCAAATATTTCGTGTCTTATGAGGGCAGCGAACTTACAGGACATGAAAACACCACAACAACACTGAAAATCCAGGATGATTATGTCTCTATGATTCGTTTTGGCAAGGAAACAGGCTCATCTCAGATGGTATTTCAGGAAAATAAGCAATACACAGGCGTGTATCATACACCTTTTGGAAGCTTATCGGTAGATGTTTATACCAAAGAAATGACAGTAGATGTAGATGAAAACGGTGGTGAAGTTTCGCTTGATTACCTTATACAGATGAACAACAGTCAGGCGATACGAAACAATTTAAGAGTAAAAATCAGAAAGGTGGAAGAATAGATGACACTTTACGAACAGACAAAGGCGTTTATTAAGGAAATTACCGATACGGCGCTGAACGACGCAAAAGAAAAAGGCGAAATCGAATTTTCGGAGATTCCTGATTACACAATAGAAGAACCAAGAGAAAAAGAGTTTGGAGATTTTTCTGTAAATGCAGCTATGCTTATGGCAAAAGCAGCCCGTCGTGCACCCCGCGATATTGCAAATATTATTGTTGCCAATATGAAAACAGAAGGTACATATATTAACGAGGTAAATGTTGCAGGAGCAGGCTTTATAAACTTTAAGCTAAATTCCGTTTATATCACCAAAATTATCGAAACAGTAGAGGCAGAGGGCGAAAAATTCGGTCAGAGTGACTTTGGTCAGGGCAAAAAAGTAAATGTGGAATTTGTCAGTGCAAACCCCACAGGACCTATGCATATGGGCAATGCAAGAGGCGGTGCATTGGGCGACTGTCTTGCTAATATTATGGCACTGGCAGGCTTTTCGGTTACTAAGGAATTCTATGTGAACGACGCAGGTAACCAGATAGAAAAGCTGGCGGTATCCTTGATGGCCAGATATAAACAGCTCGTTTTAGGTGAGGAAAACTATGAATTTCCAGAAGACGGCTACCACGGTGACGATGTTAAAGAGCATGCCCAGAATTTCTTTGCAAAGTACGGCGATTCGTTGGTTGACACGCCGGATGAGGAATTAAAGGCAAAGCTGATTGATGAAACACTGTACAAAAATATTGCCGGTCTAAAAACAGGACTTCAGCAGTACAGAATAAACTATGATGTGTGGTTCCACGAAAGCACCCTCCATAATGAAAACGAAGTTTTAAAAACCGTAGAAGAGCTGACAAAACGGGGCTACACCTACGAACAGGACGGCGCAATCTGGTTCCGTGCTACTGATTTCGGTTTAGAAAAAGACGATGTTTTAGTTCGTGCAAATGGTTTTGTTACTTATTTTGCGGCAGATATTGCATATCATAAGAACAAACTCCTAACCCGCGGATTTGATACGGCAATAGACATCTGGGGCGCAGACCATCACGGCCATGTGGCAAGATTAAAGGCCGCTATGCAGGCTTTGGGAATAGATCCGGAAAGACTTGAAATCATTTTAATGCAGTTAGTAAGACTCGTTCGTGACGGCGAAGCAGTAAGAATGTCAAAGCGTACAGGTAAAGCAATAACATTAAACGATTTAATAGAAGAAACAGGCGTAGATGCGGCAAGATTTTACTTTAATCTCCGTCAGGCCAACAGCCATTTTGAGTTTGACTTAGAGCTGGCAGTCCGTCAATCAAGCGAAAATCCCGTATTCTATGTTCAGTATGCCCACGCAAGAATCTGCGGTATTATAAAGGCATTGCTTGAACAGGGGGCAAGTATAAAGAAATTCTCAGAAATCAACCCCCATTTGTTAACAGATGAAAAAGAAATCGAGCTTATGAAGATGATTGCAAAATTCCCCGAAGAAATCAGGATTGCAGCGTCAATGCGTGAGCCGTCAAGAATTACAAAATACACAATGGATTTGGCGGCTTCATTCCATGCCTTTTACGGTGCATGCAAGGTTGCCTGCGAAGACAAAGCTCTTCGCGATGCAAGACTCTTACTCGTTTCTGCTTGCAGGCAAACTATCAAAAACTCATTGACTGTTCTGGGAATAAATGCACCTGAGCATATGTAAGGAGATGTACACTATGAAGAAAAAAATCTTAAGTGTGGTATTAGCTTTGATTTTATGTTTTTCTGCTACTTCTATTTCAGCAGAAACAGTAGGCGAAACAGCGTCAAAATACTTAATCGGTCTTTTGGATATTATAGCTAATACCTATAAATACGGCATTGAAAAAGAAGAGCTTTACAAAGTTGCTCTTGATTATTTGATAAAAGAAAATCCCGAAGAATTAGAGGGAACATTATCTGCAGCAACAGATATTTTGGATGATTATTCTGTATATTATAATTCAGACGAATTGAGCAGCTTTGTGACAAATGTGCAGCAGACCTATGTGGGTATCGGTGTAACCGTACAAAAATCCTCCACAGGTTGCACAGTTATAGAAGTCAACGAGTCCGGCGGAGCTTTTGAAGCAGGTATCCGCGAAAAAGATACTATTGTTGCAGTAAACGGCACAGATATTAAGGATATGAGTCTTGACGAAATCGTGAGCATGATTCAAGGAGATGCAGGAACTAATGTATCTGTAACCATTACTCGCGGCGAACAGACAATGACCTTAGATGTGACAAGAAAAAAAATCATAATAAAGTCAGTATCATACGAAATCAAGGACGGCATAGGATATATAAAGATTGACTCCTTTGCATCTGCCACATCAGACGAAGTAAAGGCAGCACTTTACGAAATTGAAAAAGTAAATAAATTAAACAAAATTATTATTGATGTTCGTGATAATCCCGGCGGCGAGTTGGGCTCCGTGGTTAAAGTATTAGACCAGTTTGTTCCCAAGAATAAAATTTTGGTGATGTTTGACTATAAAGTAAGCAAATACGACTATGAAATACCTTCCAAAGCACCCTTCACAAAAGCGCCCAATCGTAAGATTGTGATTCTGGCAAATGAAAACAGCGCCAGCGCAGCAGAGCTTTTTACAGCTACTATGAAGCATTATAAGCTTGCAACGGTAATTGGAAAGCGTACCTTTGGCAAAGGAAGCATGCAGGAAATGTTGGGAATTGTCCCTCATCCAAATATTGATTTAGGTGATATTAAGTTGACCACTGCAGAATTTACAGGTCCGGACGGTGCAAAAATCAACAATGTAGGTGTTCAGCCTGATATACGCATACAGAACAAATTTGTTGATTTTGATGAATCACAGCTCACGCCTATGACGATAAGCGCAAGGTATCAGACAGGTGATGAACACAGCGATGTTTTAGCAATAGAAGAGCGTCTTGATACATTAGGATATAATGCAGGCGATGTTGATGGTGTGTTTGACGATATGACACATCAGGCGACAATGAGTTTTCAGGCAAACAATAACCTGTATCCTTATGGAGTGATGGATTATACCACTCAATCTGTATTAAATGACGCTATAGATAAGTTAGAAATTGAAGTAGATATTCAGTTGGAAGAAGCATTCAAGTTTTTAAAAAAGTAGGTGTAACAAATGAAAAAAAGAATTTTGGCAATACTTATGGTTATAATTCTTTCAGTACCGTTTGCGGTTGATTTCACTGAAGAAAAAACCATAGTAGTTTCGGCTGAAAGTGTTCAGGACAAAATCAAAAAAGCAAGTAAAAATAAGCAAGACGCCCTGGACAAAATCAAAGCAGCAGAAAAGCAAAAAGACGATGTAATTGCGCAGAGTGATAAGTTGGAGCGTGAAATCGACATTATCCAGACAGAAATCTACGCTATTGACGATATTATTGCAGACGCAGATGCCCAAATAGCAGAAAAAGAAGCAGAAATCGAGAAAATCGCCGAAGAAATCGAAAAACAAGATGAAGCATTTAAAGAATGTTTAAGAGGCATGGAAGCAACATCTACTCTGTCTTACCTCGAGTTGCTACTTTCTTCACAGAACTTAACTGAGCTTTTAATAAATGTTGAAAGTATTAACGAAATGACAGAGCACGATATGGCAATTATTGATGAAATGACAAGCCTTAAAGAAGAAGAGGAAACAGCTAAAGCAGCTATCGAGCTATATCGCACGGAGCAACAAGAGGCTCGTGATTTGGCAAACGAAAAACAAAACACCCTTGAGATGAAGCTCAAAGAAAAGGAACAGCTTGCAAAAGACCTTGAGGACGACATAGAAAACTATAAGAAGGTTTATGAAGAAGCAAGGCGTCAGGAGGAAGCACTTAAATCATCAATTTCAGGCTCCCTGTCTACATCTTCTAATTCAACATATACAGGCAATGGCCGGTTCTGCTGGCCCGCACCAAGCTACACAAGAATGTCTTCTCCTTACGGATGGCGACTTCACCCTATTTATAAGGTAAATAAATTCCACTCTGGGGTGGATTTGGCGGCCCCAGGCGGTTCAAATATTTTAGCTGCAGAATCCGGTACAGTGAAATTTGCCGGCTGGAACGGCGGCTACGGAAACTGCTTAATCATTGACCACGGCGGTGGTATTACAACGCTCTACGGTCACGCATCAAGGCTTTGCGTGTCCAAGGGACAGTATGTATCAAAGGGCGAGGTAGTTGCAAAAGTAGGTACAACAGGTAACTCAACAGGTAATCATTTGCATTTTGAAGTTTTAATAAATGGAAAAACAACAGACCCAATGGCATACATAAAGTAGTAATTATTAGGAGTGGCGCAAATTGTATTCAAAAAAACAAGTTGTCAGAAGGATTGTCCTCTTGTGCATTATTTCGGCTTTGGTCGGTGCGTTTGTAACCTCTGTAGCATACCGAGCAAAAAACTTTTATACTCGCGAAGATATGTTGGTGGAGGCCCGAAATTTAATAGTAGAAAACTATGTGGATATGTTGACACCTGAACAAATCGACAAAATGAATGATGCGGCGCTTTCTGCTATGGTTGCATCCTTAAACGATCCTTATTCATATTATTTTGATATGAAAACATATGATCAATTTGAAAAAAACAAAGAAGAGGAATATGTTGGAATAGGTGTGAATGTGTCGTATAATTCTGAGGACAAAACACTGGTTGTTATGGCGCCTACTGCAGCTGGACCGGCGGAAAAAGCAGGCGTTTTGCCACAGGATTTAATTATAGGTGTAGACGATATGACCCTGGAAAAAAACGGCTACAACGCCATAATTAACCATATCAAAAGCCGCAAAGAAGGTCAAAGTGTGAAGCTTTATATCTCACGAGGCGGTACAGAGCTGACTATGGATATTGTTTGTGCTAAACTTTCCTTAGAAACTATCACCTCAAAAATGCTTGATGATAAGGTGGCATATATAAAAATTTCAGAATTTAAATATAATTCAGTTCGGGATTTTTCAAATGCACTGGCAGAAATACAAAAAAATAACGCAAAAGGCTTAATTATAGATTTAAGAAACAATCCCGGAGGTTATGCAGACAGCGTAATAAAAATGACAGATATGCTTCTCCCTGAAGGTACAATTGCATATTTAGAGGACAATAAAGGTAATAAAGAATACTTTAAATCAGACAAAAAATGCATAAATATTCCTATGGTCGTTTTGACAAACGAAGGCACAGCCAGTGCTTCAGAGCTTATGGCAGGAAGCCTTCAGGCGTATGATAAAGCGGAGATTGTAGGAATGAAAACCTATGGCAAAGCAGTAGGTCAGGCGCCTTATATGCTCACAGATGAAACTGCAATCTATCTTACTACTGCAAGATACTTTACTCCCAAAGGTGAATGCATTGATAAAAAAGGTATAGAGCCTGATGTGAAAGTGGACTTACCCGAGGAGCTTAAAGCTACGCTGAGCATCTTAGAGTACGATAAGGACACACAGCTGCAGATAGCCTTAGAAACCTTGTATAGCAGAATGCAATAGCAGGAGGATTATATGGAAAACAACACAATAGAAGGCAGAAATCCGGTATTTGAGGCTTTGATAGCAGATGTACCTATTGAAAAAATTTTTATAAGTGATACTGCTCATGGCTCACAAATTTCAAAGATTATAAATGAAACAAAAAAAAGAGGAATACCTTTTAAGTCAGTATCAGCAGAACGACTTGATGATGTGGCAGAAACTCAGTCAAATCAAGGTGTAGTAGCGCTTGTTTCTCAAATCAGCTATTGCGGTATCGGAGATATTTTGGAATTTGCGGAGAAAAAAGGCGAAAAGCCTTTTATCGTAATATGCGATGAAATAACAGACCCCCACAATCTCGGAGCAATAATAAGAACGGCAAATGCAGCAGGAGCTCACGGAGTAATTATTCCAAAAAACCGCGCAGTTGGCGTAAATGCCGTTGTTTTTAAAACATCTGCGGGAGCAGCAGCCCACACACTTATTGCTAAAGTAGGCAATCTTACTCAGGCGATAGATGAATTGAAAAAAAATGGCGTTTGGGTTGCAGGTGCGGATATGACTGGCAACGAAATGTATAAGGAAGACTTTACAGGCTCTATTGCCATAGTTGTAGGCTCTGAGGGAAAAGGCATTTCAAAAAAAATCAAAGAAAACTGCGATTTTTTAATCAGTATTCCTATGGTGGGCGAAATAAATTCCTTGAATGCATCAGTTGCAGCGTCTGTTATTATGTATGAGGTTTTGCGTCAAAGAAATTAAAACCTGATTTTGTCAAAAAAACAATTCATTTCCTTGTATTTTAAAAGGTTTTTTTCACAAAATATTTTTGTAGCCTCAAGCTACAATAATAAAAAAAGGAGTGAATGTGTTATGACAAGCAGCAAGAAAAATGTAGTTCCTGAAGCTAAAGCAGCTCTTGATAAATTCAAGATGGAAGTTGCGCAGGAAGTTGGCGTAAACTTAAAGCAGGGTTACAATGGCGATTTAACATCTCGTGAAGCCGGCTCTGTTGGCGGAATGATGGTTAA
>JAZNUA010000030.1:0-3115 GCA_045592045.1 Congzhengia sp.
TTTTTTCTAATTATTTTTGTCTTGAACGGATTTTCATTCTTAAAAATTTATACTTGAAATCGTGATAGTTAAAAGGTATTACGGGATATAAATATCCTTTACCAGTGACAGTTTTGTTTGTAACTATCAAAACAAATGAAATAATAAGCCCCAAGAAAAATCCCCATATATCCAAAAAGTATGTGAGAAGTAATATTAAAATTCTCATAAATTTAAAGGCATAGTTAAGTTCAATATTCGGTTGTGAAAAGCTGGCAATAGCTACAATAGACATATAAAGAATTGTATCGGGAACAAACCAGCCTGACTGTATAGCAAAATCTCCCAATATCAAGGCTCCTATGATACTCAACGAGTTACCCATCATATTAGGAGTATTGACCGAGGCAAACCTTAAAACATCTATCGCAACCTCTAAAATTAAAAGCTGAACAATGGGCGCAACATCGTTAGGCTCAGCTATCCGCAAAAAATGCAGCCACTCAGGTAGTTTGTCCATATTTTGTATAAGCAATAGCCACAGAGGCGTTAGTATAAGAGTGGAAAAAAACACAAGATTGCGAGCTATTCGCATATATCCACCCACAATTGGTGGGTAATAGAAATCATCTGCCTCCTGTATAAAATCAAATATAGAAGTAGGCAATAACATTACTGACGGGTCATTATCCACAAGTATAGCAATACTTCCCTCCAGTACGCAAGCCGCAGCGATATCAGGTCTTTCCGTGTATCTCACTTTCGGAAACGGATTATACCATTTTCTGCGAATCAAGCACTCGGCCAAACTTTCCTGATTCATCGTAAGAGAACGAACATCTATGCTTTTTAACCTTTTTCTTATATTTTCAAGTGTTTTTTCGTCGACTATGTCCTTAATGTATGTTATTACCACATCTGTTTTTGAGCGGTTTCCTACCGTTATGATTTCAGCGGTGAAATTAACATCCCTTATTCTTCTTCGCATAAGCGCCGTATTAAACACTACGGTTTCCACGAAACCATCTCTTGAGCCGCGCAGAACTTTTTCTTTTTCAGGCTCTTCTGTGCTTCTCGCAGGGTAAGTTCTGGCATCTATAATTATTGCTTCAGAAAATCCATCTATGACTAATACAGTAGCACCTGAAAGATACATCTGTATTATTTTATCCATATCGCTCTCCACATCTACCTCTACATAGGTGACGAAATTTGCCACGAAATCTTTTGCGGTATTTATTCCTTGCATTTTGTCCGGAGTAATGCCCAATAAACACGCCATCATTTTAGCCACAACGCCATCTTTTACAAATCCGTCAATAAAATACATATATGTTTTTCTGCCGCCTATTATAACTTCTCGCTCGATTAAGTCAAAGCTTTTTTCCATAGGAAGTATGCTGTGTATGATTTTTTTTGTTTCTTCTATATTTTTAGATATTTGCATAATCTTTTCTCCTAAGTTTTTGTTTTTATTATCTGTAAATTTTTTTGAAAATATCCTAATATTTTTTCAAAACAGACGCTATTGCATCACCCATCAGTTGACCTGCTGATTCACTTTCTTCCAAAGAATTTGATGCAGAGCCCACTTCAATAATCAACGAGCCCTTGGTAAGATGCTGATTAAACCGCTCCTTTCGTATGTTTATCGGACGCATAATACCTTCTGATATTTTGTCAATTTCTTCGTTGATTTTAACGGCAAAGGCAAGATTATGCCTCCATTCAGGATGGTATAATCCGCTATGATCTGTACCAACTACAAGCATAACCTGTGATGTTTTATTGTTATTAACCGTAGTGACGGGTTTTAGCTGAATTTCTTCCCCGTTTTCATTTCTGGCTGTATAATCACGATGAACATCTAAAACGATCTGTATGTTTGGGTTTTCTGCTATATTCCTTTTAATCACATCCAGAGCCTTATTGTACGAGCCGTTATAAGTGGGATAATCAATCTGTGTAGTATCGTGAATGACTGAAATATTGTTTTTTTCTAATCGCTCTTTTATTATTTCTCCTATTCTTACCACATTTTCGTTATTGTTTATACTTCTTGCTCCTGCACTTTGGGCGTAGGCTTCTGAGGTATGGGTATGTATTATCAAAACAGTAGGAGACGAAAATTCAAGAGGGATTTTTCTTAATTCCTCAAGCTTTAACGGGTATGTGGTTGCATTGTTAAAGGCTATGCCTTTTTTTGCCATATTTATTTCTTCTACTTTTTTTCCTGCTAAAAATTCAGACTCACCCTTCTTTATATTTTCTATTCTTTCTTCTTTTCGCACGCCTCCGTAGAATGCTTCATATTTTTTCATCATTTCGTCGCTGGATTTTACCATCGGCACTATCTGCGAAAATAAATCATAGATGTTTTTTCTGTCAAATAGCCATTGGGATTCTAACGCCAATATTTCTTTAAATGACTTTGTTATATATGAATCCTTTGGGCGTATATTATATTTTCCCATTAAAGAAATAACAAAAAACATTATCGCAGCAATCGTAAATATATATACATAAATATCCGAAAATATATCTTTTAATACAATGGTTTTATGGTAGTACTATTTTCTCATAGTGTTGTCCCCTTTTTATATTCTTATATATAATACTTATAAAAAGAGATTTTTATGAATTTTATTTACTTTTATTTTTTTGTGTTGTATAATATTATTAAGGCGGTGATTTTGTGGTTGAAAAATATTTAAAAGACAGAAAGACAGTTAAATATTTCCAAGAAATTTCTTCTACAAATACCGTTTTAAAAGAATTGGCAGAAAACGGCGAAAAAGATAACACTATTCTTATTTCCGATTTTCAGACAGCTGGCCGAGGAAGGCTTGGAAAGACATTTTTTTCTCCAAAGGGCTGCGGTGTATATTTTAGTTATCTTATAAAACCTGAACTTATGGCGTCTGACGCCGTATTTATAACGGTTGCGGCGGCTGTTTCTATGGTGCGCGCCATCAAAAAACTTTTTTCTATAGATACAAAAATCAAATGGGTAAATGATATTTATTATAACAACAAAAAGCTCTGCGGCATTTTAACAGAAGGAAAAATATCCCCTGACGGCAGTATTAAACACGCAGTATTAGGCGTGGGAATAAATCTAAATATGCCGCCTGAG
>JAZNUA010000031.1:0-5004 GCA_045592045.1 Congzhengia sp.
CTTGAACCTCTGAAGCCTAAGCCACCTGCACTTGCCCAGCTGATTGCATTACCTGCTACATCTGTAATTGTAACAATTGTATTGTTAAATGTTGAACGAATGTGAACCGCACCGCGTTCAATATTCTTTTTAACTTTTCTACGGGTACTTCTTTTAGCAACCTTTGCCATTTTAGATAGTTCCTCCTTTCGAAGAATAATGTCTTTATTCAGCCTTTATTATTTCTTCTTGTTAGCGATTGTTCTTGCAGGACCTTTTCTGGTTCTTGCATTTGTCTTGGTTCTCTGACCTCTTACAGGAAGACCTTTTCTATGTCTTACGCCTCTGTAGCAGCCGATTTCCATAAGTCTTTTAATGTCTAAAGCAACATTTCTTCTTAAATCGCCTTCAACAATGTAATCTTTGTCGATTATCTCTCTGAGCTTCTGTACTTCATCCTCTGTCAAGTCTTTAACTCTTGTATCAGGATTGATACCTGCTTCAGCGAGGATTTTCTGTGAGCTGGGAAGGCCGATACCATAAACATAGGTCAAGCCAACTTCAACTCATTTTTCTCTGCGTAAGTCTACACCTGAAATTCTTGCCATGCGATTGTGCACCTCCTGTTTTAAAAGTGTTTTTCATCTATAGCCACTTCGGGAAAATCACGCATTATGCGTGTAGCCGCCTCCCGAAAATTTTAACATTGCTATAAATCAGCCCTGTTTCTGCTTATGCTTAGGGTTTTCACAGATAACCATTACTTTACCCTTACGCTTAATAATTTTACATTTTTCACACATCGGCTTTACACTGGGTCTTACTTTCATTGTAAATACCTCCTTCATGGGATTTTCGCTTTCGCGATTGATTTAGCTTAATTATTTAGCTCTCCATGTTATACGCCCTTTGGTTAAATCATAGGGCGACATTTCGACCGTTACTTTATCACCAGGTAAAATTCTTATATAATTGGTTCTGAGCTTGCCTGAAATATGGGCTAAAATCTCATGACCGTTTTCAAACTTTACCTTGAACATTGCATTCGGAAGAGCATCGGACACTATACCCTCTAACTCAATAACTCCGTCTTTAGCCATAATAAATCCTCCTATACGCTAGTCTTTGTACTCTGCCAGCTCACGAATTAAGTTTGGATTCGTAACACGAACTCCCTCTCTTAATTTTTCGCAAACCAATTCAGATGTTTTTCCAGTATTCTCAAGATGTTTACATTTTTTTAGTTTGGGGTTGTCTACTTTTCGTAAATCTCCATCGGCAATCAATACAAAATTTTCATCAATTACCTTAAGGACTACAAAGTAGTTACCCTTATCTCTTCCCGCCTTTGACAATACTATATTACCATCACGGAAATCCAAAATAACATCACCTCAAAATTATTAGCATTTAGTCAATATTTCAGCACCATTATTCGTTATAAGAATTGTATTTTCAAAGTGTGCTGACAATTTACCATCTGCTGTTACCACTGTCCAATCATCTGACAGGGTGTTAACCTTAAACGCGCCTATATTTACCATTGGCTCTACTGCAATGGTCATACCTGGAACAAGCCTCGGTCCGCGACCCTCAACTCCAAAGTTTGGAACCTCAGGATCTTCATGCAAAGCATTTCCTATGCCATGACCTATATAGTCACGAACAACTGAAAAACCGTTTTCTTCAACAACCTTTTGTATATTTGCTGAAATATCTCCCAAACGGAAGCCCGGTTTTGCAAATTTGATGCCCTCGAAAAAGCTTGCCTCAGTAACATCAATGAGTTTTTTTGCATCAGGTGAAATCTGCCCTACCGCAAATGTTCTCGCTGCATCACCGTGGTAGCCGTCTATACAAGCTCCTACATCTACACTTACTATATCACCATCACAAAGCCTGCGCTTGCCTGGGATGCCGTGTATAACCTCTTCATTGATCGAGATACACACATGGCCAGGATAACCATTGTAATTGTAGAAAGAGCAAATGGCACCGCTTTTTTTGATATGCTCTGCTGCAATTCTATCGAGCTCCAGAGTTGTAATTCCGGAAACAATATGCGGACGCAACACCTCAAAGGTTTCTGCCACAATTCTTCCCGCCGCTCTCATTTTTTCTATTTCGTGCAGTGATTTAATTTTAATCATAATTACGCCTCAATGGTTCCTCTCAAAGCTTTCATTAAAGCCAGCGTGGTGTCCCTTACATCGTTACAGCCTTCAACTGTTATAAGTTTACCGCGCTCTTTATAAAATTCCTTAAGAGATTTTGTTTGCTCATTATAAACTTTAAGTCTGTGTCTGATAACCTCAGGCACATCGTCTTCTCTTGTTTTAAGAATGGTTCCGCATTTGTCACAGATACCTTCTTTTTTAGATGGATTGCTTATTATATGGTAAGTCGCTCCGCATTTACTGCACACGCGCCTTCCTGCCAATCTGTCTACAATAACATCTTCATCGACTGACAATTCCAAAGCAACATCTATCTCTATTGGTAGTTTTTCCATTATAATTGCCTGAGAAACAGTTCTGGGAAAACCATCTAAAATATAACCGTTCTTACAGTCATCTTTTTTGATTCTTTCCTTTACTATTTTAACTACCATTTCATCCGGCACTAACTCGCCTCGGTCAATAAAAGTTTTCATTTCACTGCCCAAGGCTGTCTTTGCCGCAATTGTTTCTCTGATAATCTGTCCGGTAGAAATCGCAGGAATGTTATATTCCTTTTCTATTGCTACTGCCTGGGTACCTTTACCAGCACCGGGAGCACCAATTAAAACAATTTTCAACTTTCTTCGCCTCCGGAATTATTCAAGAAAACCTTTATAATGTCTCATTAACATCTGTGATTCCATATTTTTAACAGTTTCTAATGCAACACCAACTACGATCAGCAATGATGTACCGCCGATTGAAATACCTGACATTTGAGGTAATACAATAGCTAATACTATCGGGAATATTGCAAGAATAGCCAAGAAGAATGCACCTAAGAGTGTAATCTTTGACAACACTTTTGCAACATAATCTGATGTAGGTTTGCCCGGTCTAATACCGGGGATAAATCCTCCGTTGTTCTTCATATTGTTAGCAACTTCAATAGGATTGAACTGAATCGCTGTATAGAAGTATGTGAAGAACAAGATTAACAAGAAATAGCATATAATATAGAAAGGATGTGTTTCTGAGAACCATCTTAATATTACAGACCAAAAACCTGTTTCCGGAACTGAATTACCGTGTATAAACATTGAAATTGTCTTCGGGAATGACATAATTGAAACAGCAAAGATGATAGGCATTACACCTGCCATAATTACCTTTAGCGGAATGTGTGTACTCTGACCGCCATATGTTTTTCTTCCAACAACTCGTTTAGCATACTGAACAGGAATCTTTCTTTCTGCGTTGTTAAACAGTACAACAAAACCAACAGCTACGATTGCAATTATTAAAATTCCAATTACCATAGCAACACCCTGTACAGAAATCTCATTACCCTGCAGAATTATATTCTTCATTGAAAGGATAGCAATAGGAGCTCTTGATACGATACCGATTACGATGAGTAATGAAATACCATTACCAATACCTTTATCTGTAATCTGCTCGCCGAGCCACATTAAGAATGCTGTACCAGCTGTAAATGTTAATGTTACTGTAAGGTAAGCTAACCAACCTGTTGTTCCTGCAGTCATAGCAGGTTTAAGTCCAAAGTAAAGACCTGTTGCCTGAATAAATGCTAATATAACTGTTACATATCTTGTGTAGGAAGCAATTTTCTTTCTGCCTTCCTCGCCTTCCTTTGCGAGTCTTTCTAAGGCAGGAATTGCAACTGTTAAAAGCTGCAATATGATTGATGCGTTGATGTAAGGTGTAATACTCATAGAGAATATTGAAGCACGCTCCAATGCACCACCGGAGAAGTTATTTAAAAGTCCCTGTATACCTTCTCCAAAACCACCCATCATCTCTTTAATCATATCGGGGCTTATTCCGGGAACCGGAATGAATGAACCCAATCTGAAAATTATGAGCATGAGTATTGTGTAGAGCATTTTCTTACGAAGATCCGGAATTTTCCATGCGTTGCGCAATGTCTGAAACATTCTCAGATCACCTCCGCCTTACCGCCGCAAGCTTCGATTTTTTCACTTGCAGACTTTGTAAATTTAGCAAGCTTTACTGTTAAATTTTTAGCAGTAAGTTCGCCTCTACCTAATACCTTAACGCCATCGTTTATTTTCTTAATAATGCCTGCAGCCTTTAAGCTTTCTGCTGTAACCTCAGCACCATCTTCAAAGCTATTTAAAGCTGTAACATTTATTTCTGTATAAACCTTTGCAAATACATTTGTGAAGCCTCTTTTGGGAAGTCTTCTGTAAATAGGCATCTGACCGCCTTCAAAACCGGGTCTTACGCCACCGCCAGAACGAGCCTTCTGACCTTTGTGACCTTTGCCTGATGTTTTGCCGTTGCCCGAACCATGACCGCGACCAACTCTGAAAGATTCCTTCTTTGAGCCTGCTGCGGGTTTTAATTCGTTCAAATTCATTGTGGCACCTCCTTTGGATTAAAGTTCTTCTACTTTTACCATATAGTCTACTTTTTTAATCATACCCAAAATTGCGGGTGTAGCTTCGTGAATTTTTTCATCGCGAATTTTCTTAAGGCCAAGTGCCTTAACTGTTGCTATATGGTCTTTTTTTCTACCGATTGTACTTTTTAATAAAGTAACCTTTAGCTTAGCCATGGCTTTTGCCTCCTAGTTTAAAATTTCTTCTACGGACTTACCGCGAGCTGCCGCAACCTCTTCTACACTTTTCAAGGATGCTAATCCCTGAATTGTAGCCTTAACAACATTTCTGGGGTTGTTAGAACGAAGTGACTTTGTTCTGATATCCGCAATTCCTGCAAGCTCTAATACAGCACGAGCTGCCCCGCCTGCGATAACACCTGTACCTTTGCCGGCGGGCTTAAGTAATACTCTGCCTGCGCCGAATTCGCCGGTAATTTC
>JAZNUA010000032.1:0-25137 GCA_045592045.1 Congzhengia sp.
CGTTCTGTTGCATTGTCAGCAGTAGGTATTTTGGGTTGGTATAGTGCATTATCAGACGGCAAGGAATACGATATTCCTGATTTTTCAAAGAAAGAAGACAGAGATAAGGTTCGCGGTGACTACCGTTGTCCTGTTGCAAAAGCATTCAAGGACATTACACTTCCTTGCAGATTAGCAGATAAAGATCAGTTTGAAGGCTAAGGTATACATATTTAAGGGTTATGAGATTTAATCTATTTTAAATAAAATCGGATCGTAGTAATAAGTTACACTATTTGTTGTAGCGGACTACGGTCCTTTTTTTTGCGCAAAGAAATACTTGCATACATTAGGAATTTATGGTATAACTAAATATAGAGCAAAAAGGATTTTGGAGAAGCTATGGAAATAAAAAAAATCTCATCAGCACAAAATGAATATATAAAAAAACTGGCAAAGCTGAGCAGTAAAAAGCACAGAGAAGAATTCAAACTGTTTATAGCGGAAGGCGAGCATCTGGTTGAGATGGTTCTTGGTTCCGAATATGAGACAGAAGCTGTTATAATGTCAGAAAGCTATTATGAAAAAAATCAAGATAAGATAAACTTTGATATTATTTTAGTTCCTGACAGTCTGCTTTCTAAAATTTCTGATGCCAAGACTCCACAAGGTATTCTGGCTGTGGTTAAGCTTCCCTGTATGACACAAAAGGCAGAACAGGGAAGATATATCTATTGCGACGATTTACAGGACCCTGGAAATCTGGGTACTGTTATTCGTACGGCAGATGCATTTTCTTTTGATGGAGTTGTCGTGTCACAGAACTCAGCAGATATTTTTTCGCCTAAAGTAATACGCTCATCACAAGGCTCTGTATTTAATATAAAAATTATCATAGCTGATAATGACTTTATAAACAATGCTAAATCAGAAGGTTTTTATATTACATCTACTGCACTTTATGGTGAGTGCGTTGAGCTTCACAATATGAAAATCAAGGAAAACCAGATTTTTGTCATCGGTAACGAGGGCAGTGGTGTATCAAAAGAAATTCTGAAAAATTCGGACGAAATAGTGTATATCCCTATGACAGGCAAGGCAGAGTCGCTAAACGCAGGTGTTGCTGCATCAATCCTAATGTATGAGGTGCATCACCGTGAATAAATTTATGGAAGAAGCAATCAAAGAGGCAAAAAAAGCCTGCAGTGAAAATGAAACACCTGTAGGTGCAGTTTTGGTGCGAGATAACAAAATAATAGCAAGAGGTCACAATCTGACAGAAAAACAAGGCAACCCTGTCCTTCATGCTGAAATTGTTGCCATAATAAATGGGCTGAAAGCAACAAATCAAAAAAATCTCAAAGGGTGCGAGCTTTATGTTACATTAGAGCCTTGCGCTATGTGTATAGGTGCTTGCGCACTTTGCAAAATAGACAAGGTATATTTTGGAGCGTACGACACAAAAAGCGGGGCTTGCGGAGGCAAAATTGATATTCTGCGTGAAAACTGCTTTGATTATAAAACGGAAATCTACGGCGGTATAGAAGAAACTGAATGTAAGCAAATCCTGACAGATTTTTTTGCAAATATACGAAAGGAAAAAGAATATGCCAATAATTAAAAAAACCGACATGGAAATACTTTTTCCTTTAATTGAGGAAAATATAAAGCAAGGAAAAGATGTTCGCATCAAGGTGACGGGTTACAGTATGTATCCGATGGTTGCAAGTCTTCGTGATAGTGTTGTGCTTACAATGCCTAAAGAATTAAGGCGTGGTGATATACCACTTTTTAAGCGAAACGATGGGAAATACATTCTCCACAGAATAGTAGGTATAAAAAACGGTGCTTACAAAATTCGGGGAGATTACGAACAAAAAATTGAATATCCTGTATATCCTGAGCAGGTTATTGCAGTGGTCAATGGATTTTATAGAAATAATAAATATATTTCCTGTGATAATATAAAATATAAGCTCTATAAAGCCTTTTGGATGAATACGGCATTTTTTCGCCCGTTGTTTTTAAAAATTTTGGCCATAAGGAGTGCGAAAATTGCCAAAAAAGCCAAAAAGAATGTTGAAAGTTAAGCGAAATTGTGGTATATTATAATGTATGAAATTTTATTTAGGAGAAGATAACGATGTTAGATATTAGATTTGTAAAAGAAAATCCTGAATTGGTAAAAGAAAATATCAAAAAGAAGTTTGCGGATCATAAGCTTCCTTTGGTGGATGAAGTAATAGAGCTTCACGATAAAAAGTCAGAAATCACACAGCGTGCGGACTCCCTTCGTGCAAACAGAAATAAAATCAGTAAAGAAATCGGCACACTTATGGGACAAGGCAAGCGTGATGAAGCTGAAAAAATGAAGCAATTAGTATCTGATCAGGCAGAAGAATTAAAGAATTTAGCAGATGAAGAAACTGTTTTAGAAGAAAAAATAAGAAAGATTATGCTTGCAATTCCAAACATTGTAGATGCTTCTGTTCCTGTTGGTAAAAACGACGAAGAAAATGTAGAAGTAGAGCAGTTTGGCGAGCAGACTAACCCTGATTTTGAAGTTCCTTACCATATGGATATTATGGAGAAGTTTTCCGGTATTGACAAAGAATCAGCAGGTCGTGTTGCAGGCGAGGGCTTTTACTACCTAATGGGCGATATTGCAAGACTCCACAGTGCAGTACTTGCTTATGCGCGTGATTTTATGATTGATAAAGGGTTTGTTTATCACATCCCTCCATTTATGATTAGAAGCAATGTTGTTACAGGCGTTATGAGCTTTGAAGAAATGGACGCTATGATGTATAAGATTGAGGGTGAAGACCTTTACCTAATCGGCACATCAGAGCACTCTATGATTGGTAAATTTATAGACACACTAACACCTGAAGAAAAGCTGCCGATGACATTGACAAGTTATTCTCCCTGCTTCCGTAAGGAAAAGGGTGCTCACGGCATAGAAGAGCGAGGCATTTATCGTATTCATCAGTTTGAAAAGCAGGAAATGATTGTTGTTTGTAAGCCTGAAGATAGTATGGAATGGTTCCATAAAATGTGGAGTTACAGCGTAGAATTATTCCGTTCACTCGATATCCCCGTTCGTACTTTGGAATGTTGTACAGGTGACCTTGCTGATTTAAAGGTAAAATCTTATGATGTTGAGGCGTGGTCTCCAAAGCAGAAAAAATATTTTGAGGTTTGCTCTTGTTCAAATCTTGGTGATGCTCAAGCGAGAAGACTGGGCATAAGAGTAAAAGATGCTGATGGCAAAAAATACTTTGCGCACACATTAAACAATACAGTTGTAGCACCTCCCAGAATGTTGATTGCATTTTTGGAAAACAACTTAATGTTTGACGGCGAAAAGTACAGTGTTAAAATTCCAAAAGCTTTGCAGCCTTATATGGGTGGTAAAACAGTAATCGAAGAAAAATAATCCCTGATTTAAGAGTAAACTATAATAATTCTATGAGGATTTTCATATTATAGTATAAATATTAAACAGTAACGAGGGAGAAATATGCCGCAGGTTATTTTAAACTTTATAACAAGTCGGGAATTTTTGCTTCAGGCAGAGTTGTTTTTGCGTATTTTAATAGCTATGCTGAGCGGAGCTTTTATAGGCTATGAAAGGACAAATCGAGGCAAGGGAGCAGGTATCAGAACTCACACGATAGTTGCTATTGCTTCTTGCCTTATTATGATTATTTCTCAGTATGGTTTTGATGGATTCTTTCAAAATTTCAGCAACGGCAATGTTGACCTCAGTCTTGATCCTGCAAGGGTTGCAGCGCAAATTGTTTCCGGTATAGGATTTTTAGGTGCCGGTACAATTTTTGTTCAGAAAAATGCGGTTAAAGGTCTCACGACGGCGGCAGGCATCTGGGCAACAGCCGGTATAGGTATGGCATTGGGCTGCGGAATGTATTTTATGGGCATTGTTTGCACTGTGATTATAGTTGTAGTACAACTTATAATGCATAAAAGTTTAAAGTTTAACCAGGCAGTTCACGAACGGAAGCTATCTGTAGTTATGGTTGATAATGAAGAAAATGTGACCTTTGTGCTGGATATACTAAAAAATAACAATTATTTACCTATCGAAGCGACATACAAAAGAGCTGATAGCGGCTTGCTGACTTTTGAAATTTTAGTGCAGCACAACCAGGAAATAGATGTTGAGAATATAGTTGCGGAAGTTTATAAAAATAATGATATAAAATCAGTAACAATTTAAGTTTATAAAAAAACAAGTCTGTACGAATGTCTCGTACAGACTTGTTTTTATGGGATTTACAATAAATAATCAGAAATAGAGCTTCTGCTTTTTGCGCGCTTCGTTGGAGCGGTCTCTTTGCCTAATAACCAGGCTTCAAACTCTGCGGCTGATAAATTGCCGGCTTTAAAGTCGGCGTATTGAGAAGAAGCCGTACTCATCCAACTGCTGTATTCGTATGAAGACAGTGTACCCTTTGATTTTAAGTATCTGTTGTGCTTGGTGACTTTATCATAAAGCTTTTTAATATCGCTCAATCTGCTGTTTTTTCTGTATTGTCTGTGTGCACCAATTTTTTTACATGTGTATCCTGTTTCTGTAATTCTATCACAGTATACAGAATCAGCACGACCTGACGGGAAAAAATATTCTCCACAATTTTCGCAAATCTTCAAAGGTTTTCCTAAGGTTGCTGCCATAATTATTTCCAGAGCAAAAAGGTCTTTTGCAGATGTCAAAACAAAGCAGGATAACACTACATCCAAAAACTCAAATGACATACTAAAGTTTTTGGAAATATACAGTTTGTTCTTTCTTGCTGAGTCAAACTCCGCCAATGTATCAATGCTAAATCCGTCCAATGACACCAATTTAGAAAGTTCAGTTTTTGCAAATGAGGCAAGACTTGCTTTGTCATAATCTTCAAAGAATGCGTATGGATTTTCAAAATCGAATTTTCCTGTCAAAGAAACAGCGCCTGAGCCAACGGGGTATGAGACGCTCTTCTTTCCTGCTGTTACTGTAATAATGCCGTTGTTTATGTATGCTTTAATCAAAGCGATACCTTCTTTCTGTAATTCTTACAGAATAAGATTATCACATTGCAGGGGTTTTGTCAAGTTTTTTAGCACGAAAACTATATAAATTATCATTCGCACTTGATGTATGCTCGTAGCTTTTCCAGAATTTTTTTCTCAAGCCTTGATACCTGCACCTGCGAAACACCTATTTTTTTTGCTACTTCTTTCTGTGTTTTATCAAAAAAATACCTCATGATGATTATAGCTTGTTCTTTTTGGGGTAGTGAAGAGATGGCGATTTTAATATCTAGTTTTGTCAAAATATCGGATTCTTCATTATCTGTTTTTAAAAAATCTTCTAATTTTCTTTCTCCATTGTCCCTCATTGAAAATATAGATTCAAGAGGCTGTGTTGCCTCCTGAGCGACGATAACATCTTCGATATCTATTCCAAGTGCACTGGCTATATCTGTAACTTTTGGAGCTTCTCCCCCCGATTTTTGTTCTGTTTCTACAAAGTGTGCTATGGCTGATGCAGTTTGTTTTATACTTCTGCTGACTTTTATAGGGCCATCATCGCGCAAAAATCGTTTAATTTCTCCTAAAATGACAGGTACGGCGTATGTAGAAAACATCACATCCTGTGATGTATCAAATTTTTCTATGGCACGGAGCAAACCAATAGCACCTAACTGGTTTATGTCATCTGCATCGTAGCCTCTTCCATAAAAGCGTTTTGCTATTGAAAGGACAAGACCGAAATTTTCTTCTATAAGCTTTGTCTTTGCGGACTCATCTCCCGATTGAGCAGCCTTTATTAACTCTAAAGTTTTTTCTTTATTAAATTTTTTCACATTCCACCTCAACTATTCATCGGAAGGCTTTTCGGGGGATAGTTTTTTAGTCATGGTCACAACTGTACCTGAGGATTTATCACTTATTACATCTACGCTGTCCATAAATGTTTCCATAACAGTAAAGCCTAATCCGCTGCGCTCAGAATCCTTTAATCCTGTATAAAGAGGAGTGCGGGCAAGAGCGATATCTTCTATTCCGCAGCCTGTGTCTTTGACGGTAATTATAGCTTCGCTTTCTCGAAGTTCACATGTTATGTAAATAATTCCATCAGCTTCGCAATAACCATGTACAATGGAGTTTGTAACTGCTTCTGACACTGCGGCCTTGACATCCTCTATTTCATCTAAGGTGGGATTTAACTGTGCAATAAAGGAGGCAACCGCTGTGCGTGCAAATTTTTCGTTTTGGGATATACTCAAAAATTCTAATTTCATACTGTTGTTCATTAGGAAATTTCCTCCTGTAAGGTTTTTATGGCACATTCTGGCGAATCAAATAATTCAATGATTTTATCTATTCCTGACATATGCAGTAGTTTATTTACATTGTTGGCAGCACCTGATATAACAACTCGTCCGCCCATTGAATTTATTAGCTTGTATCTTCCCACAATAACCCCTATGCCTGAGCTGTCCATAAATGTAAGGTTAGTAAAGTCCAATACAAGATTTTTTACACTTCGGTTTTTTATTATTTCCTCTATCAGATTTTTGACATCTTTAGATGTGTGGTGGTCAAGCTCTCCCGAAAGACACACAACTAATATATTTTTCTTTATAGTGACAGTAATTTCCAACACTATTCCTCCTTTGTATTTTTTGTCAGAACTATATTCGAGAAATATTATTGCCATTCCTTTGATGAAATATACAACCTTTTGTCGAAAATTTAACCACATATCGACAAATAAAAATAGGCTGTAGCAAAACGCTACAACCTATTTTTTAATAACTATATAACGATACTATTTTATAATACCAATCTTTTTTGAAATTTCAATAACAACGGTGGGCACAAATACCAGAGCAAGTGCGAGCAAATATAACGGCAGCGAAAGTGTTACCAGACCAAAGACAATCCTTATGGGAGTAAGGGAAACTGCCAGCACCATTATCACAGATAGCAATGCTGCTTTATTTAGGGTCTTATTTGTGAATGGACCGATGTGAAATAGGGAATGTTCAGACCGCATATTAAAGCTTTGGACAACCTGCGAAAGAGCAAGCACTAAAAATGCCATTGTCTGTCCGCCTTCAAGCTGGCCTGTCACTTTTTCTCCTACATAAAAAGCGATAAGAGAAAGAATTGCAAACATAAGACCCTGAAGTACAACGCGAATACCTAAACCATTTGCAAAAATCCCTTCGTTCTTTGGTTTAGGGCTTTTATCCATAATATGTTTTTCCACTGGCTCCATACCTAATGCGATTGCAGGTAAACTGTCTGTTACCAGATTTATCCACAATAATTGCATAGAGAGCAGAGGAGTTTTATGCCAGAGGAGCATTGCAGCAAAAACAGTAATTACTTCGCCTATGTTGGTTCCTAACAAGAAGCCTACAACCTTCTTGATATTTGCATAAATACCTCTGCCTTCCCGAACTGCATCAACAATTGTAGCAAAGTTATCGTCAGTAAGCGTCATATCTGCTGCACCTTTTGCTACATCTGTGCCTGTTATACCCATAGCGCAACCGATATCGGCAGCTTTTAAGGCGGGAGCGTCGTTTACTCCATCGCCTGTCATAGAAACAACCTGACCGCGACGCTGCCAAGCTTTTACTATGCGGATTTTGTTTTCAGGAGAAACGCGTGCATATACAGAAATATGTTCCACTACATCGTCTAACTCCGAATCTGTCATAGCATCTAATTCTGCACCTGTAATTGCACGGTCACCATCTTCTAAAATGCCTAAATCTTTGGCGATTGCAGATGCGGTTACTATATGGTCACCTGTAATCATAATAGGTTTTATTCCTGCGCGACGACATACTGCAACGGCTTCTCTGGCCTCAGGTCTGGGTGGATCAATCATACCTACAAGCCCCAAGAATGTAAGCTCAGTTTCAAGTGCTTCAGATGTGGGATTTTCGGGCACTTCGTCTATTATTTTGTAAGCAATGGCCAAAACCCTTAAAGCATCTTTGCTCATAAGCTCGGTTATTGCTTTTGCAGTATCTAAATCCCCTGAGCTGCAACGGGGTGCCATCATATCAAAAGCACCTTTTACAATAACAACTTTTTTGTCGCCGAACACATTTACGGTCGACATAAGCTTTCTGTCGGAATCAAATGGTATTTCTGCAATTCTGGGAAAATTTTTATTCAAATCATCTTTTGTCATACCGTTTTTGTGCGCGGCAAGAACGATAGCGGTTTCCGTAGGGTCGCCTATGTGCTGTTCTTCGTCGCCTGCAAAATTCACCAAACCATCACAACACAATGAACCCATCATAATCAGATTTTTTGTAGGCTCTGAGCAATTTGATGTTATTTCTTCTATATTTTCTATTCCGTCTACATACGCTTTTACCAGTGTCATTCTGTTTTGGGTCAATGTACCTGTTTTGTCAGAACATATAACACTTGCACTGCCTAAAGTCTCAACGGCAGGCAAACGGCGTATAAGGGCGTTTTTCCTGACCATTCTTTGAACACCGATAGATAAAACAATAGTAACAATGGCGGGCAATCCCTCAGGAATTGCAGAAACAGCTAAAGATACTGCAGTCATAAAGATTTCCAATGGAGGGATACTGTTGGCGATGCCGACTATAAAAATAACGGCACAGGCCAAAATTGCAACTATACCAAGATATTTACCCAACTGTGCAAGCTTGGTCTGTAATGGAGTTTGTGCTTCTGTTTCTGAATCCAAAAGGTTTGCAATTTTACCCATTTCGGTATCCATACCCGTTGCACATACTACTGCGGTTGCTGTGCCGTAAGTGATACTGCAACCTGAAAATATCATATTTGAACGGTCGCCTAAAGGAGCGTTTTCCGTTATTTCGGCTTGTGCATCTTTTTCGGAAGGAACAGATTCGCCTGTAAGAGCGGATTCCTCACTTTTCAGGCTTACACTTTTTAAGAGCCTTGCATCAGCAGGGATAAAGTTGCCTGCTTCTAAATGTATAATATCGCCTGGAACTAATTCTGTGGCATCTATGACCTTTTCTTCGCCGTCACGGGTGACTCTTGCAGTGGGAGAACTCATGTTTTTAAGTGCATCTAAAGCCTTTTCTGCCTTGCTTTCCTGCATTACACCTATAACTGCATTTAACACGACGATTAAAAGTATAAGTGCAGGCTCAAAAAATTCCTTGGCGTTTCTTTCTACGCATGCAACCACAAATGAAATTGCTGCGGCACCTAAAAGAATTAAGATCATAATATCCTTGAATTGTGCCAAGAATCTTTCCAGTATTGTTTTTTTCTTTTTTTCTCTTAACTTATTCTCGCCGAATTTTTCTCTTAATTCTTCTACTTGAACTTCTGACAGACCACGATTTTCATTTGTATCGAAGCACTTCAGGACCTCGTCTTTATTTTGAATGTAAAACAACAATTTGTACCCTCCTTAAAAACTGAACACACAGCTTAGCATTAGTATGTGTTCAAATGACCAATAAGATGTAAAAAAATACGGGCAGAAATCTACCCGCACCTTTATTATTGTTTGTTTGTTAAAAATTTTGTAAGCAAGTATACTATAAATGAAATTACAGTCATAACAACAAAAATACCAAGCATACCCTGACCCATAAGCTTAAAAGATTTTCCCAAGTCGATGATGTTAACTTTTGATGCTACAAAATTACCTATGTTGCTTAAAAAATCCATTATGATGTATGCCTCCTTATTTGATTAACTGTGGTATAAGATTTAATATCATACCGCCTGCCAAAACAGACGCAATCTGACCGGAAACATTTGCTCCTACTGCGTGCATCAGCAAATGATTCTGTGAATCGGCCTCCAAGCCTAATTTCTGTACGACACGGGCAGACATAGGGAACGCTGATATTCCTGCTGCACCGACCATAGGGTTCATTTTGTTCTTGGAGAAGAGATTCAAAATCTTAGCAAAGAACACACCGGCTGCAGTATCAAAAACAAACGCAACAAGTCCTAAGCCCATAATTAAAAGCGTCTGTACATTTACGAATTGCTCGGCTCTCATACTGAAAGAAATAGTAATACCAAGCAAAAGAGTTACGAGATTAGCCAGTACATTCTGAGCTGAATCCGATAAAGTGTTTAACACACCACACTCGCGAATCAAATTACCGAACATCAAAAATCCAACCAGAGCAACTGACTGGGGCGCAACAAAGCCTGCAATAAATGTAACGATGATAGGGAATGCAATTTTTAGTCCCTTTGAAATATTGGCAGGATTATACGGCATTCGTATCTGGCGCTCTTTTTTTGTTGTTGTAGCCTTGATAACAGCAGGCTGTATAATTGGTACTAACGCCATATAAGAGTATGCCGCAACTGCAATAGGTCCGATGTAGTTCGATTTTAATACCTGTGAAACAAGGATAGAAGTAGGACCGTCAGCAGCACCGATAATGCCGATAGAGGCCGCATCTTTTAAATCAAAGCCTAATATTACTGCTGCGGCGATAACGAAGAAAATACCGAATTGTGCAGCAGCACCGAACAAGAACATTTTGGGATTGGAAAGTAAAGGTCCAAAGTCAATCATAGCGCCTATGCCGATAAATAATAAAAGGGGCATAGCCTCAGATGCATGAATGCCTATGTCGTACAACCATTCAATAATACCGCTTACCTCGCCGATACCATCCATAGTGTAATTAACTACGCCTGATAGCGGCAAATTGACGAGGATAGCACCGAAGCCCATAGGTAAGAGTAATGATGGTTCATATTGCTTTTTGATGGCAAGGTAAATGAGTAATATACCTACTGCATACATAACACATTTCTGCCAGGTAACATTCATAAAACCTTCAAGTAAAAAATCCATAAAAACACCTCTTAAAATAGTTTATATATCTTATTAAAAAATACCTGTTATAAAAATTTCAATCCCAATAAAAATCAAAATTCCGCCACCTAAGTACTGGGCCTTGCTGGAGAGTACAGAACTGCATTTTTTGCCTATCAAAAGCCCGAATGCACAAATTATAAAAGTGACAACGGAAATGATGAAAGCACAGAGCAGAGCAGAGAGTAAATCATAATCTGCAATAGTAAAACCAACAGATAATGCATCAATGGATGTGGCGATTCCCTGAACCAAAAGAGAAACAAACCCTAACCTTACCGCAACTTCACAGGAGGTGCCATCTTTTCCGTCTAAAATCATTTTAATGCCGATAAAGCAGAGCAGAACCAGCGCAATCCATGGTATGCACTTTTCAAATGCCTTGAAGTAATTGACTACAGTATGTATGCAAACCCAACCAATCATAGGCATTAAAGCCTGAAAAAAAGCGAAAATTCCCGCAATGGAAAAGAGTTTTCTTCTTTTCATACAGGGTTCGCTGAGTCCGTTAGCCAAAGAAACCGAAAAAGCATCCATAGCAAGACCGAAACCTAAAAGAATGCTGTTTACAAAGAACATAAAGTTTAAAGTCATACTTCCTCCAAAAAATAAAAAAAGTATAGCATATGCTATACTTTGATTTTTATAATGGTGACAAATGTATAGCTAAAGTTATACATGAGTCTCGCAAATTAAAACAAGCCAGACCTAAAAGTAGGTCAGGATGTTGACTTGTTGCCCCGAAATGCTTGCTACTCCCTCATGGGACGATAAAAACATTTTAGCATAAATAGATAATTTTGTCAATGATTTTTATTTAAATAACGATGTTATTTCCTATTATATTGTATTTACTGTAAATATATAACAAAAAATAATAATGTTTATCATTTTTTTCGTCTAATATTTTGTGTCGCAAACTGTTGACAAAAGGTATATGTTGTGTTAAAATTACCTACGAAAGATTAGAGTGCCCAAGATACACGATGTTTCAAGGCGAGTATGGTGCATAAAATTAACCATAAAAGGAGGAAAACTTATGGCATATTTTAAAGAGTGGGAAGGCTTCGATGGGCGTATTTGGCAAATGGAAGTCAATGTTCGTGACTTTATACAAAATAACTACACACCGTATGATGGAGATGCCTCTTTCTTAGAAGGTCCTACTGATGCGACAAACAAGCTTTGGGACAAACTTCAGCAGTTACAGAAGGAAGAAAGAGCAAAAGGCGGTGTGCTTGATATGGATACAAATATTGTATCTACAATCACATCACACGCTCCTGGTTATATAGATGAAGAGTTAAAGGATTTGGAAGCAATTGTAGGTCTTCAGACAGACAAACCCTTAAAGCGTGCGTTTATGCCCTTTGGCGGCATCAAAATGGCTATGAAGGCTTGCGAGACCAATGGATATACACCTGACCCTGAGTTGTGCAGAATATTTACAGAGTATTGTCGCACACACAATCAGGCGGTATTTGATGTTTATACACCTGAAATGAAAAAGGCAAGACACAACAAGATTATTACAGGACTTCCCGATGCTTACGCAAGAGGTCGTATTGTAGGTGATTATCGTCGTGTTGCTTTGTATGGAATTGATTTCTTAATAGAGCAGAAGAAGAAGGATATGGTTGCTTGCGGTGAAACGAGCATGAGAGACAGTGTTATCCGTGCTCGTGAAGAGGTAGCTTTGCAGATTGCAGCTTTAAACCAGATGAAGGAAATGGCAGAAAGCTATGGCTACGATATTTCAAAACCTGCAAAAAATGCCAAGGAAGCTGTACAATGGTTGTATTTCGGATACCTTGCTGCTATTAAAACACAGAATGGTGCAGCTATGAGTGTAGGCAGAGTTTCAACATTTTTAGACATATATTTCAAAAGAGATATTGATAAGGGCATTTTAACAGAGCAAGGGGCACAGGAATTGGTTGACCACTTCGTTATGAAGCTTCGTATGGTTAAGTTTGCTCGTGTTCCCAGCTATAATCAGCTTTTCTCAGGAGATCCAGTATGGGCAACGCTTGAGGTTGGCGGTATAGGTATGGATGGTCGTTCGATGGTTACCAAGACAGACTATCGTTTCTTACATACATTGGAAAATATGGGACCTGCTCCTGAACCGAATTTGACAGTTTTATATTCATCGTCGCTTCCTGAAAATTTCAAGAAATACTCATCTGAGGTTTCTATCACAACAAGCTCAGTACAGTACGAAAACGATGATGTTATGAAGCCTGTATGGGGAGATGATTATTCTATATGTTGTTGTGTATCTGCGACGCAGACAGGCAAGGAAATCCAGTTCTTTGGTGCCCGTGCAAATCTTGCCAAGTGCCTGCTCTATGCTATTAACGGCGGTGTAGACGGAAAAACATTAGAACAGGTAGGACCTGCGTATCGTCCTATTACAAGTGATTATCTGGATTATGAAGAGGTTGTTGAAAAGTATGTTGCCATGATGGAGTGGCTTGCAAAGCTCTATGTTCACACATTGAATGCTATTCACTATATGCATGATAAATATTACTATGAAGCAGCCGAGATGGCTCTGATTGATACAGATGTACGCCGTACATTTGCTACTGGTATTGCAGGTTTTTCGCATGTTGTAGACTCTCTCAGCGCTATTAAATACGCTAAAGTAAAGGTTATTCGTGACTCTGAAACAGGTATCGCAACAGACTTTGAAATAACAGGTGATTTCCCCAAATACGGCAATGATGATGATCGTGCAGATGATATTGCAATATGGTTGTTGGAGAAATTCCTATCCTGCGTCAAGAAGCATCATACATACAGAGATTCAGAGGCGACCACATCTATTCTGACCATTACATCTAATGTTGTTTATGGTAAGGCCACAGCCTCTATGCCAAACGGCAGAAAGGCAGGAGCACCTTTATCACCTGGAGCTAATCCTGCATACGGAGCAGAAGAAAACGGTCTTTTAGCTTCTCTTAACTCAGTAGCTAAGCTTCCTTACCATTGGGCTTTAGACGGAATATCAAATACACAAACAATCAGTCCTGATGCTTTAGGTCATACCGACAAGGAGAGGGCAGAAAATTTGGTAAATGTGCTTGATGGTTATTTTGACCAAGGAGCACACCACCTTAATGTAAATGTATTTGGAAAAGAAAAATTGATAGATGCTATGGAGCATCCCGAAAAGCCTGAATATGCCAACTTTACGATTCGTGTATCGGGTTATGCAGTCAAGTTTATTGATTTAACACGCGAGCAACAGTTAGATGTTATCTCAAGAACTTGTCATAAATCACTTTAATAAATAAAATCAGAAAGGCTGTAAAAAATACATTTTTACAGCCTTTGTTTTTAGGAAAGGGAAAAAACTATGAAGGGATATGTTCATTCTATCGAAACATTTGGGCTTGTTGATGGTCCAGGTGTGAGATTTGTTGCTTTTTTGGCAGGGTGCCCGATGAGATGTAAGTACTGTCACAATCCTGATACCTGGAATGCGTTAGGCAATGAATACGAAGCTGAAGAATTGGTAAAAAAAGCATTGAGATATAAAAGCTATTGGAAAAAAGGTGGCGGTATTACAATTTCAGGCGGTGAACCGATGGTACAGGCGGAATTTGTAACAGAGCTTTTTGCCATTGCAAAAAAAGCAGGTATTCACACGGCCCTAGACACATCTGCCCAGCCATGGAATAAGGATGACGAAAGATTTTCTAAGCTTTTAGAGGTTACAGATTTGGTAATGCTGGACATAAAAGAGATTGATGATGATGCTCACAGAGAATTGACAGGCTTTGGAAATAAAAACATCATTGAGTTTGCTCATCATTTGTCAGACATTGGTAAGCCCATGTGGATAAGACATGTTTTGGTACCGAATCTTACAGATAGCGAAAAGTCGCTAAAAGAGACGAAAAAGCTTGTAGACAGCTTAAAAACAGTAGAAAAAATAGAAATACTCCCATATCATACTTTTGGCGTACAAAAGTGGGAAAAATTAGGTTTAAGTTATCCGCTGGAAGACACACCGATACCGACTGAAGAACAGATAAAGCATGCAGAGAGTATTCTTAGTTTAAAAAAATAGCCCAAAGAATAGGACAAAATATTATATGCACCCCAAAAGCATCTGACTTTCGGGGTGCATATCTATTTTAAAGCAACTCTTATTTTATTTACGCCGTTTATATTGAATTAGCTTTTGGCAGGTTTAATAATTCTACTGCCCATTCACACATTTTGTATTTTAAGATTTTACCTGCTGCATTTAAAGTCTTCAATTTCCTTAGGATAGATATTTACCTGTCAGGATATTCCATTTCAACAAATTTCTTTAAAGCAGCTACTGATCGTTTTACCTTTTCGGTGTCAATGCAGTATGCCATTCTGAAATATCCGGGGCAACCGAACGAATCAGCAGGCACTAAAATCAAATCGTATTTTAAAGCTTTTTTACAGAACGCAACAGAATCCTCTTCTAAAGCTTTTGGGAAAATATAAAATGTTCCGTTAGGTCGCACACAGCTGAAGCCAAGTTCAGTAAGCGCATCGTATAAAATATTCATGTTGGTTTCGTAAATTGAAAGGTCGGCAGTAAGGTCTGCAAACTCTGCAACTGCAAGCTGGAAAAGAGAAGCAGGACAGTTGTGACCGATACCGCGGGAAATCTGTCCCATCATAACAACCATTGTGTCAGCTTCGGGGCAATCAGGATGGACTGCAACATAACCTATACGCTCGCCGGGAAGTGACAGCGATTTAGAGAATGAATAGCAGGTAAGTGTATATTTATAAAAGCTTGCAGGGTAGGGCGACTGTATTCCGTCAAAAACAATTTCACGATAAGGCTCATCAGAAATCAAATAAATTATATGACCGTATTCAGCTGATTTTTCTTCTAAAATTTCTGCCAGCTTTTTTAAAGTTTCTTCAGAGTAAGCAACGCCTGACGGGTTATTCGGTGTGTTAATCAAAACTGCTGCAACATTTTCTGTGAGCATTTTTGAGAACTCGTCAAAGTTAATCTGAAAATCAATCGTATTTGCAGGAACTGTTTTTAAAACTGCACCAGAATGGTTTATGTAAGGTATATATTCAGGAAAGAACGGTGCAAAGGTCAAAACCTGGTCTCCCGGCTCCGTTACGCACCTTACGGCGTGAGCAATAGCACCTGCCGCACCTGATGTCATAAAAATATTTGTGGGACGATACTTCATATTAAAGCGACGATTTAATGATGCTGCTAACTTTTCCTTAACTTCAGGAATACCAAGACTCGGGCTATATCCATGAAGTTTAATAGGGTTTTCTTCTTGTAATATTTTAGTCAAATAATCTGTCAATTCCTGAGGTACGGGGATTGAGGGATTACCTAAGCTGTAATCGAAAACATTTTCGTAGCCTATTTCTTGTCCTCTTGCAGTTGCAAACTCTGACAACTCACGGATAACAGATTTTTGGGTTAACATATCCTTGTATTTTTTTGCTAACATTTTTGCCTCCTAATTTATCATGTCTAAAAATTCTTCTAAAGTTAAAATAGCAATGCCGAGACTTTCCGCTTTTGTAAGCTTACTACCTGCATTTTCTCCCACAATTAAAAAGTCTGTATTTTTCGAAACAGAGCCAACGGAGATACCGCCGTTTTCTTCGATTTTTGCAACAATATCATCTCGTGAAAAATCGTCGAATTTTCCTGTTACGACAAACTTTTTATCCAAAAGAGAAGTTCCTTTTGTCTCAGAAATTTCAGCCTTGTCGTTTACTCCTAAACTGATCAAGCGGTAAACTAAGTCTTTATTTTCAGAATGTGCAAAGAAATCCACGATGTTTTGAGCGGTTTTTTCGCCAATGTCTGCAATTTCTTTTAAATCTTCAACTGTTGCTGACATAATTTCGCCCATGGTTGTAAACCGCTTGCAAATGGTCTTTGAAGATTTTAAGCCGTTCAAATTTATACCTAAAGCGTATAAAAATCTGTATAAATCCCGTGATTTGCTGTTTTCAATTGATGAAAGCAGATTTTCGGCACTTTTTTCTCCCATTTTGTCTAATGAAGCAATTTTTCCCTTTTCTAAAGTGTAAATATCGGCAGGGGATTTTATCATTTCTTCGTCTAAAAACTTTTCCAAAAGTGCAGGTCCTAAACCCTCAATATCCATAGCATCACGCGAAACATAGTGCATCAGCTTGCGAAGGAGCTGTGCCGGACAACTGTCGCCTGTACAGCGGTGTGCCGCTTCGCCATCAATTCTTACAACGGGAGCTCCGCACATAGGACAAACCTCAGGCATATTAAATTCAATCTCATTGCCTGTTCTGTCTTTTGGCTCTATCCCTACGATTTCGGGAATTATATCGCCTGCTTTTCTGACATAAACACTGTCACCGATTTTTATATCTCGTTCGCGAATAAAATCTATATTGTGAAGTGTTGTCTTTGAAATCATGCTTCCTGCCACACGAACAGGGGTCAAAAGGGCATTGGGTGTGATTTTTCCCGTTCTGCCCACTTGAATAAAAATATCTAAAAGCTTTGTTTTTTTGGTTTCGGGAGGGTACTTATAGGCGATAGCCCATCGTGGACATTTTGCTGTCGCACCCAATTTTTCGCGCAAGGATAAATCATTTACCTTAATTACTGCACCGTCAATATCAAAAGGAAGCTCGTCTCGCTCGTTGCCAATTTTTTCAACCTGTAAAAAAGCATCTTCTATATTTTTAAATACATCGTTCTGGTGTACTGTTTTAAAGCCAAGCTCAGAAAGTAGCGCCAGTCCCTCGTGATGAGTAGAAAACTCCAATCCTTCAGCCCGTTGAATGTTGAATATAAAAATATCTAAATTTCTTTCTCTTGCAACAGAAGAATCCAGCTGGCGAAGCGAACCTGCTGCTGCGTTTCTTGGATTTGCAAAAAGAGGCAAGCCTTTTTTTTCTTTTTCTTCGTTTAAAGCGTCAAAAGTAGCTTTAGACATAAAAACTTCACCGCGCACTTCCAGATACGGCACAGGGTGTGTAAGCTTCAGTGGGATGGAATTTATGGTTTTTAGGTTTTCAGTTACATCTTCACCAACAAATCCGTCACCGCGGGTAGAGCCACGAATTAAAAGTCCATTTTCATATTCTAAGGATACCGAAAGGCCATCTATTTTGTATTCTGTCACATATTCAACCTCGCCTACGGCATCGCGAACACGCTTGTCAAAATCTAAAATTTCATCTTTTGAAAAAGCGTCATTAAGACTCAACATAGGAACAGCGTGTTCTACGCTTTCAAAGTTTTCCGCCACTGAGCCTATAACACGGACAGTAGGTGAGGCAGGGTCACGAAATTGTGGATATTTTTCTTCTAAATTTTTCAGCTCACGAAGCATCATATCGTACTCGTAATCAGAAATTTCAGGGTTGTCCAAAACATAGTATCTGTGAGAATGGTATGTCAAAAGAGCAGTAAGTTCTTCAATTCGTTTTTTAGCATTTTCCATAATTTGTACCCCTTATTTTAAATAACCATTTAATTATACATCAAATATGTAAAAAAAGCAAGATACATACTTTTCAAAATGAAAAAAATATGATACAATGTAAGAAAACAGATTTTAGGAGAAATCTTATGTCTAAAAAAACAACCAAAAATACAAAAGGTAAAATCATAGTTGCTGCCTGGAAATTGTTTTATGATCAAGGATATGACGACACAACGATTGAAGAAATTATAGAGGAATCGGGAACATCAAAGGGGTCTTTTTATCACTATTTTGCAGGTAAGGATGCACTCTTGTCTTCGCTCTCTTATATGTTTGACGAAAAATATGAAGAACTGACAGACAAAATGGATGAAAACATTTCTGCTTTTGACAAGTTGTTATTTTTGAATAAAGAGCTGTTTACAATGGTAGAGAACAGCATATCTTTGGATTTGTTAGCAAAGCTTCTTTCCTCTCAGCTTGTAACAAAAGGAGAAAAACATCTGCTTGATCACAACAGAACTTACTACAAATTACTCAGAAAAATCATATCAAAAGCTCAGACAGACGGGGAATTTACGCAGAATAAATCGGTTAATGATATGGTAAAGATTTATGCTTTGTGTGAAAGGGCATTGCTTTACGACTGGTGTCTTTCGGACGGGGCATATTCTTTGGTAAGATATTCTGCAGAACTTTTACCTGTGTTTCTATCCAGTTTTAAAAAATAATTTTTTTCTTTATTTTATTCTGAAAAACAGTATGGCATATAAATATAGACTGTTATCATAAAAAATAAATATTTCATAGAACAAAGTACAGAATTTATTCTGTACTTTGTTCTATATTGCATTTCATAAAAAAGTATGGTATAATCATATGCATATTGTATTTGAGGAGGTCAAAACAAATGGAAGTTTTAGCATTTGTACTTTACTTTGTTGTTGTTTTGGCGATTGGCGTATTTTTCTTTATTCGTTCAAAGGACAACAATCAAGAGGATTATTTTTTAGGTGGCAGAGCAATGGGCCCGTGGGTTACAGCTTTGTCAGCACAGGCATCTGACATGAGTGCCTGGTTGCTTATGGGTTTACCCGGAAGCATTATTGCTTTTGGTTTAGGTCAGGCATGGATTGGTATCGGTCTTGCTATCGGTACAATATTAAACTGGATTTTAGTTGCAAAAAGACTTAGAGTTTTTTCTAAGGTTTCAGGGGATTCAATTACAATTCCTCAGTACTTAACAAACAGATTTGCAACAAAAAGCTCAGCTCTGAAGATTGTTTGTGCTGTTGTTTTCTTAGTCAGCTTTACAATTTATGTTGCCTCTGCTTTTTCAGCAGGTGCAAAGGTATTTACGCAGCTTTTCCCGATTTTGGGAGAAAATAATCTTGCTATGATTATTTTTGCGGCAATTATACTCATTTATACATTCTTAGGCGGATATAAGGCAGTTTGCTGGACAGACTTTTTCCAGGGTTTACTTATGTTAATAGCTTTACTTGCCGTTCCGATTATGATCGTTGCAGCAGGAAATCTTGACGCTGGTCTTTTAGACAAAACAATAGTAGATGCTGCGGGAGAAGAATACAGCTTTGTAAATAATTTCTTCTCAGCAAGCTGGCAGGATATTGTTTCTGGTCTCGCATGGGGTTTGGGTTACTTTGGTATGCCTCATATTTTAGTAAGATTTATGGCCATTAAAGAGCCTTCTATGATTAAAAAATCAACTATCGTTGCAAGCATCTGGATAGTTTTGGCACTGGCTGCGACAATTGCTATTGCTTACTTTGGCAGAATGTTTATTATGGCAGACGGTACTGAGTTTGCACAGCTGTTGCTTGGTGATATGGCTGATCAGGAAATGGTGTTTGTAGTTTTGGCAAGAAAACTATTTGGTGGATTTAGCGGAGGCGAATTTATTGCCGGATTATTATTAGCGGCTATAATTGCAGCATCTATGTCAACTGCTGACTCGCAGCTGCTCGTTGCTTCCTCATCATTTACAAGTGATATCTATAAGCCGATTATCAGAAAAGAAGCATCAGAAAAAGAGGTTTTATGGGTTGGTCGTTTGGTTGTTGTGGTTGTAGCGATTATCGCTTACTTTATTGCAAGCAGTAAAGGCGAAACGGCAGCGGCTATTATGGCACTTGTTTCTAATGCCTGGGCGTTGTTTGGAGCAGCGTTTGGTCCTGTAATTTTGCTTTCACTTTTCTGGAAACGCATTACATATAAGGGTGCGGTTGCAGGTATTATCGGCGGTGCAGTTGTAGATATTCTATGGTTGAACTTTATGAGCAACACAAAAATCTACGAACTTCTTCCCGGATTTATTGCGTGCTTCGTGCTTGCTGTTGTAGTTTCTTTAATTGATAAAAAGCCCTCAAAAGAGATTTGTGCAATTTACGATGAAGCAACAAAAAAAGAAAACTGATTTTTTTTAAAATCTCACACTTTGTGCGTACTCACTCATGGATTATTCGTCCTTGAGGAGTACGCTTTTTTGATGCGAATTTTATGCTGGAAAGCACTAAGCGACGCCTTAAAATATGATCAAGTGGAAATAAAATAAGGACAAAACATCTTATAACAAGTCAAAAATTATATATTGACTTGCATCTTGGGATATGGTATAATTAAGTAAATAATTTTAGCTTCAGGGAGGTAAATTATATGAAAAGACAAATAAGCTTATTTTTAGCAACAGTGATGCTTCTTGCGATATTTCCGTTTAATATGATATCTGTAAGTGCAGCTACGCATTCAAATAATGCGTACTTGTTGCTTGATTTTGAGGACGGTGAAGTTTCATCAGCCAATAGTCCGTCTTTTGCACTTAATTCGCATCTTAAAACATACGCAGCGAGCGTTGTAAATGATGGTGTGGGCAGTTCCTCTAAGGCGATGAGTGTTTCTTTATATACTGACCAAAGCGGTCCTATATATAATGTAGCATTGAGAAAGGGCTATACATACGATATTTCTTTCTGGATTAAAGCAAAGGAAGATATGAAGACCGATACTGTATCTATGATATTTAGTCAGCCTGCCAAGGATACAACATTAGGAGCTTCCCCTTTGTATACGGTAACTATGGCATTAGATGGTGGTAAACTTACAAATGGTGAATGGGTATACGCATCTGCAACCATAGAAGATTTCAATGGTTTAGGAGTAGGATATTATGATGCAGATGGCGACGGTACAAAAGAGCGTCATTCAGATATTGAACTTCAGGAAACAGGTGAAATGATCATAAGAATCGGTGATGGTCTTGTATCAAGTATAACTTCAGACGGTTCTGTTGACTTTCTTATTGATGATTTGACAGTTATGCCGACTAAAGCGGTTTACAGAAAACAAACCCAAAGTGCTGGCGGAGTTTCAGGAATGAATTTCTACTATTTTAAGGGTTTGAAGGCTGTAACATCGACAGCAAATGCAGATGGTTGGTATGGAGATTATTGTACAACAACACTTACGGCAACAACGGGAAATGATATTACAATCAATGGTGTACCTAATGAACCCCTTGGCGGTACAGGCGGTGGTTACATTACCATTACTACAGAAGGTCAATACGGTAATCTTGGCGCACTGGCGCGCAGTGATGTGGACATAAGATTTGGTATAGCTTATGATTTCTATTTCTGGGCAAAGGCAGAAACTGATGAGACAGTAGGATTAGTTCCGCAAATTTTGATTGACTTGTATCAGAATAACGACACAACAGGAGCAGGCCTCAAATATCATTATCCTACTATACTCTCAGTAAAGGATAATACAGGAACCTACAGCAATACAGGAGATTTTGGGTTGACTAAAGAGTGGCGTCAGTACCATGCATATTTTAGTGATAACAGAATAACCAATAATACCAAAAATGCTGCATACATTTCCTATCGTCTCAAAAATGGCTTCTCAGGCGCTAAGTGGAGTATGGGTAACTTCAAGATTTTTACCAACAGTGATGCAACAGTATACTCTTTGAATCCAAAAGCCAATATGAAAACTGTACAGACAGGTGCGAATAAATATAGAGTCAATTATTCAAGTACAGTGTCTGCCGGTAGTGTTACAGAGTGCTTAACTCGTATTATGGAGCCATACAAAGATAGATATGCAATAATCAAAACAGCAAGAGACTGGAGTAATTCTGGATATATCGATATCAGTACGGATGATGCTTCAAAGTATAAAATGTTAGTAAACCCCACAGACCACCGAGGAAATTTTGGTGAGCAGGCAGAATATTTCTCTAAAGAAGTAGGTGGGGCCGGTCTTACTATGATAACGGAACTGGATCAACCGGTTTGGGCACCGGATATGACTGAACTTTCTGCTACTGTTATGTATAATGCCCCGACAGGTAATGAGACGCTCATGGCTCTGTATGGCTTATACGATAATAACAACAAGATGATTTTTGGTAATAGCTCATCGTTTGACTTGAACCAGGGCGAGGGAAGTGTGAGGCTTGCAATTCCTACGAGCAGTGATGCAGTAACTGCAAAAGTTTATCTTTGGGAGGCAGGAAATCATACACCTATACAAGAAAATGTTACAACAGTAACCAAGACGACTAATGCAAATTTCGTATATGTAGATTATGAAAAGGGCACTGATAGTGCGGCAGGCGGATACCTTACACCTGTTAAATCTTTGGAAACCGCATTAAACAGATATGAAAACCTTTTGTATACATCAACATTTACAGATACATATATTGTGCTTATGCCTAGTCGCCATGAAAGAAGCAAACAATTTACTCTTAATCAGGCATATACATCAGACAGATACAACTTGACTTTTACATCATATAACAAAAATGATAAAGCTGTTATCTCAGGTGGTATAGATTTAACCGGCCAGTTCAGTCCTTGGCAAGGCGGTATATACAGAGCCAAGATTGATGCAGGATTGCAGTCAAGAGAACTGTATGTAAACGACGCAAAGGCAACTAAAGCAAGAACAGAAATGTGGCCTGATAACTATATAAACACCAGCAAATACGGACCTAGTTTAGAGTTGTTAGAACCAAGCCATGTAGAAACAACTGACCTTTCTGTCCTTAATTTCAATCGCCCACAGGATATTGAATATGTATACTATGCATTGTGGAGTATGGGAAGATGTCAGGTTGCGTCTGTTGAACCTGGTACCCGTGATGTTTTGGATGAAAACGGCGATGTAGTTGGCACAGAAGATATTGTAATACTAAATATGGACCCGATTTGGAATAATATATTAGCCCAAAAGGGTAGTTTAAGAGCATCAAGACCCGTATATATGGAAAATGCAGTAGAATTCCTGGATGAAGAAGGCGAATGGTATTTAGATGAGGGCGATGGTTATGTTTATTATAAGCCAAGAACGAGCATAGGCGAGGATATGACCACAGCAGAAGTAGTTCTTCCTGTAATGGATGCATTTAAGAATCCATTTATAACAATTAAAGGAACAGAAACCAATGTTGTAGAAAATGTAACCTTTGACAATGTGTCTTTTGCTCATGTGACATGGACACGACCCAATGAACATGGACATTCAGATACTCAGAATAACCACATAAGAGACGGCGGTAATGACCATAACGCCGAAGGCGTGATAGATGTTTCTTTTGCAAATAATATCAACTTTACAAATTGTGAATTTACAAAAATGGGTGCAACTGCCATCAGATTGTTAGATGGTACAAAAAACAGTGATATTATAGGCAACGAGTTCTATAACTTATCTGCAGGTGCTATAAATATCGGTGTTATAGATGTTGTGAATGCAAGTGCTCTAAGAAACCCCACTGAAACATATAAAATAGACAGTATTGATTTTTCTAATAACTATATCCACCATGTTGCGATTGATTATAATTCTGCGGCAGCTGTTTCTGCAGGATATCCGTCCAATACCTTGATTTCTCATAACGAAATCTGCCATATCCCATATTCAGGTATGCATATTGGTTATGGTTGGGACAACAGATACACTGACCCCGCAACTGGTCTTCAGGAAACATCGACAAACCTGACGATAGATATTAAGAATAACTATATCCACGATTTATTCCAGGGAAAAATTTATGATGGTGGCGCAATTTATACATTAGGTCTTACAGGCGGTACCAGAGAAAACCCCAACGAAATATCCGGTAACTATGTAGAAAATATCGGTCCGGGTGGTGCTGCATATTACAATGACCAGGGCTCAACATACTATTCAGTGCACGACAATGTTGCAGATTTGAGAAATACTTGGGGAGAAACAGATAAGTCTCAAGATAAATTTAAAAGAGCTTCAAACTGGTGCAATGTAAACGCATCGTCAACTACCACCAAGCATAATTTAAAATGGTATGACAACTATTCAACATCATACGATAATGTGTCCGATATCTTTATTGCATACGAAGGTGATACAAGCTCGTCTTTTGAACGCTTTGCAAATCGCATAACAGATGCTCGTGCAAAAGAAATAATTGAAAATGCAGGTATCCAACCGCAATATATGAATAACTTCAAACACAGACTGCAAAATATTTTATCACTTGATGAATTAACTATGCAGGCAGGTGAAGAAACCTCTCATTATATCAAATACATTACAGAAAAGAATGCTGTATATAAGAGCAATTCCATTGTTTTTGATATAGCATCAGACAATCCTGCTATTGTTGAAGTTACGAAAGAAAAAATAATTGCAAAAGCTGCAGGAACAGCAGTAGTAACATACTCTGCGTGGGAAAACGGCGTAAAGATAGAAAAACAACTTACAATAACAGTAGAATAACGAAAAAAG
>JAZNUA010000033.1:0-4844 GCA_045592045.1 Congzhengia sp.
CTACATCAACAGTTTCACCAATTTTAAATGAACCTGAGTCTTGTTTTTCCTTTTCAAGTATTATTTTAAAAAGTGTAGTTTTCCCGCAACCATTGTCACCCAAAAGAAAAATACGCTCTCCCCTTCTTATTAGAAAGCTTATATCTTTAAACAGTGTGTGTCCACCAAATGTCTTACTCAAATTTTTAACATCCAAAACCTCATTTGGACCTGGGCGAGCAGCTTGAAAATGAGGTTTTATATTATCTAATTCCTCTTGGGGAATTATTAGCGTTTCTTTTAATCTGTCTATTGATTTTTGCTTATGTTCAGCTGTTCGTATATTGCGTTCTCTGTTCCACTGTTTTTGTTGCTCGATAATACCTTCTATGCGCTTTATTTCACGCATAGTATTCTCATATCTGCGCTCAACATACTTTTTATTTTCTTCTTTAAGTGTAAGATATCTTGAATAATTGCCATCAAAAGCTGTCAGATGTTGATACTCTAACTCAAAAGTTTTATTTGTAACTTTGTCTAAAAAATATCTGTCGTGGGATATAACAATAAAAGCGCCTTTGTAATTTGCAAGAAAGCCCTCAAGCCATTCAACTGACGCAATATCCAAATGGTTCGTAGGCTCATCTAAAAGCAATAAATTTGAACCACTGAGTAAAATCTTGCAAAGATATACTCTGGTTTTCTGTCCGCCAGAAAGCTGTGAAAAAGGCTTGCTTAAATCTTCTTCTGAAAAACCCAGCCCCATTAACGCCGCACGGGAGATATTTTTATAAGTATATCCGTCGCACCGTTTGTACTCCTCGGTTATTTTATGGAGTTTATCAGCATTTTCTGAAGCATCTCCAATTCCTGACTCAATATTTCCTGTAAGCTCCAGCATTTTTTCTTCCATTTCTTTCAAATGGCCAAAAACTGTTAAAACTTCATCGTAAACAGAAAGATTGGAATTGATGCCTACATGTTGTTCAAGATATCCAATGCTTGTGCTTTTGGGTAAAATTATGTCACCGCCATCATGAGAAACACCCTCTAAAATCATTTTGAAGAGCGTTGTTTTGCCACAACCATTAGCACCAATAAGACCTATTTTATCGTGGTCCTCCACAGAGAAAGACACATTTTCGAATAGACACCTTTCTCCAAAATATTTATTTACTTTAGACAAACTATGTAAACTCATATAACCTAAACCTCTACAATCTCAATTCCTGCTACCGCCTCTTCTACTAAGCGGTCAAAATCTATAAGTTTTTCTGATTTTTTAATATTTTCAAGCTTTGGCTTAGTTAAAGGATGTCTGGGTGTAAAAATTGTACAGCAATCCTCGTAAGGTAAAGTAGAAGTTTCAAATGTATCAATCTGCCTTGCAATTGTGATTATTTCTTCTTTATCCATACCTATTACAGGGCGGAAGACAGGCATTTTGACTATTTCATTTGTCACATACATCGCCTCTACTGTCTGACTGGCAACCTGACCGATGCTTTCCCCTGTAACCAAAGCTTTTGCACCTGTATGTTCTGCTACCTTTTCAGCTATTGCCATCATAAATCTACGCATAATAATAGTTAACTGCTCGGGCGGACATTTTTCTTTGATTTCTAATTGAATATCAGTAAACGGTACTATGTGTACTTTCATGCCGCCTGTATATTTTCCTAAAAGCTTAGCAAGGGTCAATACCTTATCTTTAGCTCTTTCGCTTGTATAGGGATGTGAAAAAAAGTGTACAGATTCAAGTCCCAAGCCTCTTTTTGCGCACATATATCCTGCAACAGGACTATCAATACCACCCGAAAGCAATAAAATACCTTTTGAGTTCGAACCAACAGGCATACCACCCAAACCTTTTTTGCGCTTGCAATAAACATAGATATTTGTTTCTCTGACCTCAGCTGTCACCAATTTCTCGGGTTTTTTTACATCTACCTCAAGATTAGGGAAGCTTTCATAAAGGTGACCACCTAATTCCATACAAATTTCAGGTGATGTCATATGGTATTTTTTATCTGCGCGTTTAGCTTCCACTTTGAATGTTTTCGCGTTTTCCAGCTCTTCTTTTAAGCACTCCACTGCCTGTGCCTTTAGTTCCTCGAAATCTTTTGACAGAACATAAGCTTTGATAATAGCTACAATTCCAAACACTTTTTTCAGGCTTTCTATAGCGTCATCTATAACGCTTTCATCTGCCATATCCACATAAATTGTAGCCTGAGCACGCCACACCTCTGCCTTGTTAGGTCTTAGTGCTCCCTTAATATTTTTAATAAGCAAATCTTCGAAGGCATGTCTGTTTAATCCCTTTAAGATAATTTCACCGTATTTTGCCAATATAATCTGTTTCATCTTTTATCTCCTATATGTTTTACCTGGATTGAGTCAGTATTTTTACACACATACATTATGCGTTGGCTATTTTTTTGTACGGGTTTGTCCGAAAAATCATGTAATCTTTCAACTATGGAAAAGCCATTTTTTGCAAGAGCTTGTGTTATTTCATCATCGCTATACGCACGCTCTGTATGCACTTCATCAAATCTATGATAAACTCCGTTTTCCTTAACAAAAAAAGTAAGGTAAAAGTCACATGCGCCTTCTTCTTCAATATAATTATTTTCCCATGCATAGAATATTTCTTCGCTGTCATATGTGAAAATGTTATCTGACAACACATGCTTAAACTTATACTCCGAATTTATATCAAAAATCAAAAGTCCGTCAGGCTCCAAATAGTTGTTACAAAGATTGAAAGTCTTATAAAGACTCTCCTCGTCCAATAAGTAATTAATACTGTCCAAGCAACATACTATGGCACCGACTGTACCATAAAGTTCAAAATCCTCCATAGGTTGATTTAAAAACAACACATCCGGATTTTTTTGTCGCGCAACATCAAGCATTTCGCAAGAAATGTCAGCACCAATCATTTCATAGCCTTTTTTTGAAAGTTCGTAAGTTAAAGTTCCCGTACCGCATGCTAAATCCAATACTATATTATTTTTAATATTATACTTTTTAATTTTTGCGTCTATAATATCAGCAATTTTACCGTAAGGAACATCTTCCATCAAGCTGTCATAGACGGCAGCAAACTTTCCGTATGCATCCATTTTAGTCATCCTTTTTTACTTCTTCCCAATACTTTTTTATAGCATTTTCATTTTTATTATCAGAGGGATTGTAATATTTTTTTCCTCGTAGCGTTTCCGGCAGGTATTCCTGTTTAACATAATTATTTTTGTAATTATGTGGATATAAATAGCTCTTTCCATTACCAAGTTTTGCAGCTCCGCTGTAATGCGAGTCCTTTAAGTGTTTCGGTACTTCTCCGCTCTTGCCCTTTTCAATATCCGCCATCGCATCATCTATAGCGCAAATTACAGAATTTGATTTAGGGGCAGTAGCTAATAACAACACTGCCTGGGCAAGCGGTATTCTTGCTTCGGGGAGTCCAAGTTGCAATGCACTGTCAACACATGACTTTACAATAGTTGCCGCCATAGGATATGCAAGTCCTATATCCTCCGAGGCTATAACCATAAGGCGTCTTGATACCGATGCCAAATCTCCTGCTTGTAAAAGTCTTGCAAGATAATGAACGGCAGCATCTGGGTCGCTGCCACGGATTGATTTCTGAAAACCCGAAAGCACATCATAATGGTTGTCACCATCCCGATCGTGTCTGAATGCTTTTTTAGACGATGCCTGCTCTACCATTTCAACATCAATTTTCACATTACCATCAGGCGCTAAGGTTGCTGCCTTTACACACAACTCCAATGTATTTAAAGATTTTCTCACATCTCCGCCGCTTGTCTGAGCAATTGCAGAAAGTGTATATCTTTCAAATTTAATCTTAATGTTTAATTCTTTTTCTAAAATCTTAACACCGCGTTTTATTGCTTTTTCTATATCCTCTTTTTCCAGAGGCTTAAACTCAAATACCGAAGAACGGCTAAGTATCGCATTATATACATAAAAATACGGGTTTTCTGTAGTGCTTGCAATCAAAGTTACAGAGCCGTTTTCTATTACTTCCAAAAGAGACTGCTGTTGTTTTTTGTTGAAATTTTGAATTTCGTCCAAATATAAAAGGATACCATTTTCATTTCCTAAGGTGCTTATATCTGCGATTATCGCTTTAATATCAGAAACAGAAGCATTAGTGGCATTTAACTTATAAAGGCGCTTATTACATAATTTTGCCGCAATATTTGCCATAGTTGTCTTCCCAGTACCTGAAGGACCGTAAAATATCATATTTGAAATATTTCCGGACTTAATAATTTTATACAAAAGTTTATCAGGAGCAATAAGATGAGTCTGTCCCACAAAATCTTCTAATTTATCAGGCCTTATTCTGTCTGCTAATGGGCTTTGCATTTTTAGCACCTCCAGTTTTAAAAAAGGTCTGCCAAACATTTAGTTTTACAGACCTTTATTGTTTATTATTTCTTTTTCATTGCAACAACAACCTTACGATTCGGTTCTTCGCCAACACTGTATGTTTCAACATCGGCATGAGACTGTAAAATTGCATGAATTATTCTTCTTTCATTTGAATGCATAGGTTCAAGTGTTATCTTTTTACCTGTTCGAACTACGGTTGAAGCAAGGTTTTTTGCTAATTTAATAAGAGTTTGTTCGCGTCTTGCACGATAGTTTTCAACATCTAAAATGACCTTAACATATTCAACATCGCCCTTATTTACGCAAAGATTAGTCAAATGCTCCAAAGAATCCAATGTATCACCACGCTTACCGATAATGATACCTAAATCATCGCCGATAAGGTTTATTTTCATTGTTTTTCCTTCTCTTTTTATGTCAAAGTCAACCTTCAT
>JAZNUA010000034.1:0-4204 GCA_045592045.1 Congzhengia sp.
CCAACCCTCAGGTCGTTTTAAATAAGCTCTACAAATTTTCCAGATTGCAGGATAGTTTCTCTATCAATATGCTTGCCATAAAAGACGGCAAACCCAAAACAATGGGGCTTAAAGAGATCTTAGAAAACTTTATTTCTTTCCAGGAGGAAATCGTAACAAGAAGAATAAAGTTTGATTTAGATAAAGCCGAGGCAAGAATGCATATTTTAGAAGGCTTACGAATTGCTCTTGCTAATCTGGATGATATTATAGATGTTATCAGAAATTCTTACGATGACGCTAAAGAAAGACTTATGGAGCGTTTTGGGCTTTCTGAAATTCAGGCACAGAGCGTTCTCGATATGCGTCTTGCACAGTTACAAAAATTAAACGGCGAAAAGATAGAGGCTGAGTATGAAGAATTAAAGATGAGCATTGCAGAATTTAAACACTTGCTTTCTGACCGCACAGCTTTAATGAACCTAATTAAAGAAGAGCTTATCGCAATCCGTGACAAATTCGGCGACGAAAGACTTTCTGAAATTACAGCCAACGCCGACGAAATCGATATTGAAGACTTAATCGAGGAAGAGGATGTAGTTATAACGCTTACAAACCGTGGTTATATCAAGCGTTTGCCTGTTTCCACATATAAGTCACAGCGTCGTGGCGGCAGAGGTATCACAGGTCTTACTACAAGAGAAGAAGATTTTGTTGAAAAAATCTTTACCACAAGTACGCACGACCATATTTTGTTCTTCTCGTCCAAGGGTAAAATGTATCGCCTGAAGGCATACGAAATTCCCGAAGCAGGAAGAACTGCAAAAGGTACAGCTATCGTAAACCTTTTGCAGCTTGATGCAGGAGAAAAGGTCTCTGCAACAATTACTCTCCGTGAATTCGAAGAAGGCAAGCACCTGATATTTGGTACTAAAAAGGGTGTAGTCAAAAAGACAAACCTTATGCTTTACGATACCGCAAGAAAAGGCGGACTTGCCGCTATCGTTTTGGACGATGACGACGAGCTTATAAATGTTCGACTGACTGACGGAAATGACCAGATTGCACTTTCTACCCACGATGGTATGTGTATCAAATTCCACGAAGAAGATGTGCGTCCTATGGGCAGAGTTTCTCACGGTGTTCGCGGTATTAAGTTATCAGAGGGCGACTATGTTGTAGGAATGAGCGTAGCGTCAGAAGGTGAGGATTTGCTTGTAGTTACAGAAAACGGTTACGGCAAAAAGACCAGCCTTTCTGAATACAAAGAGCAAACCCGCGGAGGTAAAGGTGTTACAAACTACCGTATTTCCGATGTTACAGGTAAGGTTTGCGGACTTGTTGTTGTAACAGAAGCATATGATGTAATGCTTATCACATCAGAAGGCATAATCATAAGAATGAAAACTTCCGAAATAAGCAGAATAGGAAGGCTTACAAAGGGTGTTCGCCTGATGCGTCTGGATGATGGAGTATCGGTTGTTTCGTTAGCTAAAACCGATGAACAAGAGGAAGAGGGTATTACAGAGGATCCCGAAGATGCAGAAATAGCAGAAACAACAGAAGTAATAACTGAAGAATGATGAAAAGTGCAGTTCGTTTGAACTGCACTTTTTTATTTGTTAAAATTTTATTTACTTTTTTTCTTTATAGCATTGATTAAGTGTGGTCAATGCTTTTTTTTCTATTCTGGAAACATAGGAACGAGATATGTTCAATTCTTCCGCTATTTCTTGCTGGGTATAACAACGCTTTCCCAAACCGTAGCGCTTGATTATAATTTCCTGTTCTCTTGGAGTGAGGAAGGAGCTTATGTATTTGCCGAGTTTTCCAATGTTTGTGTCCATACTGACACGGTCAGCAACATCCAGCTCATCAGCAGGCAAAATATCCATAAATGTTACTTCGTTGCCGTCACTGTCGTGGCCTAAGCATTCGTTTAATGATATCTCTTGTTTTAGTTTTTTGCTGCTTCTTACGGTCATCAGGATTTCGTTTTCTATACATCTGGCAGCGTAAGTTGCAAGTCTTGCTTGTTTGGTGTAGTCAAATGTGGAAATAGCCTTTATAAGCCCTATTGTACCGATGGAAATTAAATCGTCATCATCGGTTCCTGTTGTTTTTGTGTATTTTTTTGCAATGTGAGCCACAAGACGCAGATTTTTTTCTACTAAAATATTTTTTGCATTTTTATCCCCTTGCGACGCAAGCTCTAAATAGTGTTTTTCCTCAGCGGAATTAAGCGGTTTTGAGAAATTGTTCTGTCCTGAAACATAGGAGACCAAAAACAACCCGTACTTAATAAAGTACATCAAAGCAAACATAATACCTGAAAACATATAAACTACCTCACAAACATTTTTTGTAGATTATATGCTTGCAAAAAGGCTGTTTTGCAAGTCCTAAAAAATTATGAGTAATTATTAAATTTCCGTTCATATCATACACATTGTATACATCAGCGTTCCTAGTGCATCATCGGATTTTCTTGCACGATTACGATATTTTGTCCCGCTTTTGTTATGTAATTTTTTTTGATTATTCAAGCGAATTAGAATATTTTTTGTCATAAAGTTTTTTTCATTCGACACCACGATGTGACATTTTAATCATAAACGATGTAGTATAATAAGCTTAACTTACATACGATTGGAGAAAACAATGGAGGTTAAGGTTTTCGTGGATGTACTTTTTATAATAAATTTCATCATCGACTATGTGCTTTTACAGATAACTGCCTTTTTTATAAAGCAAAAGCCCAAAACTTTAAAATTACTGCTGGGCGCTGCGGTTGGTGCTGTTTTTGCTGCTGCAATTTTTTTTGTAAAGTTAAATACTTTTTTTTCATTTTTGTCGGTTGTAGCGGTAGCTTTTTTGATGATAACCATTTCTTATGGTGTAAAAAAATCAAGGATATTATTAAAAAATACTGCGGTATTTTTTCTTGTGGCTATGGCAGCATCAGGTCTGGCATTTGGGGTCGTTCTTTCAGGCAGAGCTAAAGGAGTGGCAATCAATAATGGTGCGATCTATGCAGATGTAGATGCATATGTGTTGCTTTTGGTTTTTGTTGTTACGGTTTTGATTATACATTTTGCAACAGGATATATAAGAAAGCAAAAAATAAAATCTTCTTATCTTTACGAAATAGTAATAGAAAAAAACGGTCGCAAGGTGAAGGATGTAGCTTTTTTTGACAGCGGAAATTTTTTAAAAGACCCAATCACACAAAAAGGAGTTATTGTTGCCGAATGGAAAACCATATCGCCACTTTTTGACGAAGAAATAGTTACTCAGGCTATTGTAAACAATCCTAAGGATTTCTTTTATATAGGTTGTCGGGGAATCGATGGAGTTGGAGGGATGTATGCTTTTTCTCCTGACAGTGTAAAGTCAGATGAGATTGATTTTCATGAATCTGTATTGATTGCAATAACGGAAGCAACTCTCGATAAGGATGGCAGTTATAGTATGCTTTTGCCAAACAATGCAAAAATTCATTAGCAAGGAAGGATATAAAAAATGTTTGCCCCTTTAAGAAATATAAAATTAAGAATTAAAGCACTGATTTATAGAATAATAATTCATTGCAGTGAGGAGTGTTATTTTATTGGTACAGGCGAGGCTTTGCCTCCGCCGCTTGATTCCGGCGAGGAGGGGTACTATCTGGCACTTTTGCAAACACCAGATCGAGATATGGCAAAAAAAACTTTGGTAGAACACAATTTACGGTTAGTTGTTTATGTTGCAAGAAAATTTGAAAATACGGGAATAAACTTAGAAGATTTAGTTTCCATTGGTTCTATTGGCTTAATTAAAGCCATTAACACCTTTAATGTGGATAAAAATATAAAGCTTGCAACTTATGCTTCCCGTTGCATAGAAAACGAAATCCTTATGTTTTTGAGAAAAGTTCACAATCAAAAAACAGAAATCTCTCTTAATGAGCCTTTAAATACTGATTGGGACGGGAATGAGCTTTTGCTTTCTGATATTTTGGGTACTGACGCAGATGAAGTGTATAAAAACATAGAGGATTCGGTGGATAAAGAACTCTTATTGCTTTCTGTAGAAAAATTGTCAAAAAGAGAACAAGAAATTTTAAAATTGCGCTTTGGTCTTTCGGGAACGGAGGAAAAAACCCAAAAGGAAGTTGCTGACATGCTGGGAATATCTCAATCCTACATATCGAGGCTTGAAAAAAGAATAATAGAAAAATTAAAAA
>JAZNUA010000035.1:0-5491 GCA_045592045.1 Congzhengia sp.
GGCGGTCACATTCCCGAAGAACGCACAGAAGAATACTACAAAGCCCGTCCTTGCGCAAAATTTGTAGGAGATGCGGCAGAAATCTTAGAAGAATATCTAAAAAGAGACTGTAAAAAGTAATTTTTACAGTCTCTTTTTTTGCAGTGATTTAATTCTGTCTCGGATTGAAGCAGCATCTTCAAAGCGGAGCTCTTCTGCTGCTAATTTCATTTGCTCCGTTAAAATTTCAATCTGTAAATTTATATCCATGCTTCGGCTGAGTTTAACATCACGAATGCTCTCGTCAGGCACTTCGCCCATTGGCGAAATGACATCACGAATATTTTTCTTTATAGATTGGGGTGTTATGCCGTTTTTTTCATTGTAATCATTTTGTTTTCTTCTGCGTCGGTTTGTTTCGGATATTGCCCGTTCCATTGAGTTGGTTATGTTATCGGCGTACATTATTACTCTGCCTTCTGCGTTTCTTGCAGCTCTGCCAACTGTTTGTATCAGCGAAGTTTCAGAGCGCAAAAAACCCTCCTTATCAGCATCTAATATAGCTACAAGCGAAACTTCAGGAATATCAAGACCTTCACGAAGTAGATTTATACCTACCAAAACATCAAAAAGTCCTTCGCGGAGTTCCTTTACAATTTCCATTCTCTCTATGGTTTTTACCTCGGAATGCAGGTATTTTACCTTAATATCAAGTTCGCGAAGATATTCCGTCAAATCCTCTGCCATTTTTTTAGTCAAGGTTGTGACTAATACTCTGTTGCCCTTCTTGATTTCTTCGTTTATTTCCCCAACCAAATGGTCAATCTGACCTTTTACCGGGCGTATAACTATTTCCGGATCCAATAGTCCCGTAGGTCTTATAATCTGTTCAGCGATCTGAGTTGAGCGTTCTTTTTCATAATCTGCAGGTGTTGCGCTTACATAAATTATCTGGTTTAACTTGTTCTCAAATTCAGAAAAATTCAAGGGTCTGTTATCAAATGCTGACGGAAGTCTGAATCCGTAGTCAACCAACGATGTTTTTCTGGCACGGTCACCATTATACATACCACGCACCTGAGGAATGGTAACATGAGATTCATCAACAACAAGTAAAAAATCTTTGGGCAAATAATCTAAAAGTGTAAATGGTGCTGAGCCTGGTGCTCTGCCGCTTATATGTCTGGAATAGTTTTCTATACCCTGGCAAAAACCGATTTCCTGCATCATTTCTATATCATAGCTCGTGCGTTGCTCTATTCTTTGAGCTTCTAAGAGCTGATCACGGGATTTAAAGAACTTGATTCTATCCTCTAATTCTGCTTCAATCGAAGAAATAGCACACGCCATTTTTTCTTTGGTAGTAACATAATGAGATGCTGGGTATATGGCTATGTGATTTCGCGTTCCTTTAATTTCTCCCGTTAAAACATCTATTTCAGAAATTCTGTCAATTTCATCGCCAAAAAACTCTATTCTTATAGCGGTATCGCTGCTTTCAGCAGGAAAAACCTCTAAAACATCTCCACGAACGCGAAACTTTCCACGAACAAAGTTAATGTCGTTTCGCTCATATTGGATTTCTACCAATTTTTTTAGGATTTCATCTCTGTCACGCTCCATACCGGGACGAAGCGATATAACAAGCTCATTGTAGTCGATAGGGTCACCAAGACCATAAATACAGGAAACACTTGCAACTATAATTACATCCCGTCTTTCAAAAAGCGCCGCTGTGGCACTGTGGCGAAGCTTGTCAATTTCTTCATTTACTGAAGAATCCTTTTCGATATATGTGTCTGTATTGGGAATATATGCTTCAGGCTGATAATAATCGTAATATGAAACAAAAAACTCAACTGCATTTTCGGGAAAAAAAGCCTTAAACTCACTGCAAAGTTGTGCTGCTAAGGTTTTATTGTGAGCAAGTACAAGCGTGGGGCGTTGTACTTTTTCAATTACATTGGCTATGGTAAATGTCTTACCTGAGCCTGTAACACCTAAAAGCGTCTGCTCCTTGTCGCCCCTTAATACACCTTCCGCTAATTTCTTTATGGCTTCAGGTTGATCGCCCGTAGGCATATAATCCGAATGAATTTTAAATTCCATACCACACCTCCTATAACCTGTATTTATATTGTTCAGCCACAAAGTATCGTAATATAAGCCAATTTTTTAGCTTTATATTATTTACAAAGCTCGGCAACTACCTGATTTATTGTTTTTCCGTCTGCTTTGCCGTTAAGCTCAGCCATAACAGTCTTCATAACAAGTCCTTTATTTTTCGTTTCTAAAATCTCTGCAAATTTTGTTGTGATAACTTCCTTTATTTCGTCTGCAGTAAGGATCTTAGGTGCGTATTTTTCAACTATCTGATAGTCTTTGATATACTTTTCTTTAAGCTCTGTTCTGTTATCTGGGCAAGTGTCAATTTGTTCTTTAATTGATTTTAATTCCTTAAGTATTACTTTATCAACCATAGCTTCAGGAACATCGTCTCTCACACCCTGGTCGATAGCTGCTTTTTTTATTGCCGCAATAAGCGAAGAAATAACTTCTTTTGTGTCCTTGTCCTTTGCCTTCATAGCGGCTACCATATCTTTTCTTAATTCATCAATAGTCATATATTTTTCCCCTATCTTTTTTATTCCACAAAAGTGGTTTTCTTATAAATTTGATTATATACCTTTTTAATTTTTTGTCAATAAAAAAAAATTGCATTTTTTTCAAAAAAATGTTGTTTTTTTTAAAAAATGTGTTATAATGTAGTTGTAAATTAAATAATTCATTTTTTAGGTATCTGTTTTTTCAGATATATTTTTAAAATGTGGGGTGTCGGACGCATAAGAACGATGTGTGTTCCGGCTTTTATTTTTGTATGAAATAAAATATATAAATTCTGAGTTTAGGAGGGTGATAAATGTCCAACGCAGTTATTGAGCTAAAAAATATATCTAAGAGTTTTGGCGAAGAGGATATTTTAGAAAATTTCAGTGTTGAAATTAAAAGACACGCATTTGTTACCATATTAGGTCCCAGTGGTTGCGGTAAAACCACAATGCTTCGTTTGATAGGCGGTTTTGAAAAGCCCGACGAAGGACAAATACTTTTTGACGGAGAGGATATTACAAATCTTCCACCTTACAAAAGGCGTCTTAACACGGTTTTTCAAAAGTATGCTCTTTTTCCGCATATGAATGTTTTTGATAATGTTGCCTTCGGTTTAAATATAAAAAAGGTTGACAAAAAAATAATAAAAGAAAAAGTAAGCGACATTTTAAAACTTGTTAATTTAAGCGGTTTTGAAAAAAGAAGCGTAGATTCATTGTCAGGCGGTCAACAACAAAGAATTGCCATTGCCCGTGCTTTAGTTAACGAACCCGATGTTCTCCTTTTAGATGAGCCTTTGGGAGCTCTTGACCTAAAGCTCAGACAGGAAATGCAGTTAGAGCTTAAAAAAATCCAGAAAAAGCTGGGAATAACCTTTATTTATGTTACACATGACCAGGAAGAAGCCCTTACTATGTCTGACGAGATTATCGTTATGAATAACGGAAAAATTCAACAGATGGGCTCTCCTATTGATATATATAACGAACCTAAAAATTCTTTTGTTGCAAGCTTTATCGGCGAAAGTAACATTATAGACGGTATGATGAAGGAAGATTTTTTGGTTCAGTTTGCCGGTAAATCTTTTGAATGTTTAGATAAAGGCTTTGATGAAGATGAACTCGTAGATGTTGTAATCCGTCCTGAAGATATTAAATTCAGCAGAGAGTCAGGCGCCATTAAAGGCGTAGTAAATTCGGTTGTTTTCAAAGGTGTGCACTACGAAATGATCGTGAATGCTGCTGACTTTGATTGGATTATACAATCGACAACTATGGAGCCTGTAGGAACCGAGGTCTACCTTGATTTCTATCCCAACGATATACATATTATGAAGAAGGTGAAATAGTATGAACAGACGCTGGTATTCTACACCTTATATAATATGGTCTATTATTTTCATAATTGTTCCTTTACTCATGGTTGTTTTTTACGGTTTCACTACTGAGATGACCGATGGAAACATTGTGTTTTCTACAGCGAACTTTCAGAAGTTTCTGGCACCTGAGTACCTGTCTACATTATGGCGCTCAGTTTTGTATGCAATTATCAGCACCTTAATCTGTCTTTTATTAGGCTATCCTGCAGCATTGATACTCTCTTCAAAAGACTTAAAACGCAAAAGTGTTATGATGTTTTTGATTGTTATTCCAATGTGGATGAACCTGCTTCTCCGTACATATTCCTGGCTCACGCTTTTAGAGGACAACGGTTTAATAAATCAGTTTCTGCGTTTTATAGGGGTATTAGGAGAAGAAGAGGCTATTTCATTTTTGCAAAAAGACGGTTCGGTAATACTAGGTATGGTTTACAATTTCCTGCCATTTATGATATTGCCTATATACTCAGTTATGTCAAAAATGGACTACTCTATTATTGATGCAGCTGAAGATTTGGGTGCAAATAAATTCAGTATATTCAGGAGGGTTATATTGCCCCTTAGTATTCCAGGAATCATTTCTGGAATTACAATGGTCTTTGTCCCTGCAATTACAACTTTTGCCATATCAAAGATTTTAAGCCGAGGCAATGTGTACCTTATTGGTAACGCGATTGAACAGGAGTTTTCAAGAGGTAGCCGCAATTTCGGTTCGGCTATGTCTCTGGTGCTGATGATTTTCATACTTATCAGTATGTTCTTCACTTCTGATTCTGACAAAGAATCACAAGGAGGTATGATAATATGAAAAACTTAAAAAAACTTTATCTGTATCTCATACTTTTGTTTTTGTATGCACCGATAATTGTGTTGATTGTGTATTCATTCAATGAATCCAAATACCGTGTATGGACAGGCTTTTCATTCAAGTGGTACATTGAGCTTTTTCAGGATTCACAAATCATGTCTGCACTTTCTAATACATTGATTGTGGCCGTTGTGGCGGCTGTACTATCTACAATTATCGGTACAATTTCAGCCATCGGCATCAACTCAATGAAAAAATGGCAGAAAACCACAATGCTTAACATCAATATGTTACCTGTGCTAAATCCTGACATTGTAACAGGTATTGCACTTATGTTACTTTTTTATATGGCGAAGTTTGAGTACGGATTGGTATCTTTGATTCTTTCACATATGGTATTCTGTATACCTTATGTAATTTTATCAGTGTTGCCTAAGCTGAATCAGGCAGACAACAAAACTTTTGAAGCAGCTCTCGATTTAGGAGCTACTCCGGCGTTAGCCACCTGGAAAGTAACAATTCCTGAGATTATGCCAGGCGTAATTTCCGGATTTTTGATGGCGTTTACCCTTTCAATAGATGATTTTATTATCAGCTATTTTAACCACGGTCCCGGAAGCGAGAACTTATCAATTCTTATTTATAACGCTGCGACCAAAGGTGTAAATCCGTCTATCAATGCTCTTTCTGCATTGATGTTAAGTCGGATCGTAGCC
>JAZNUA010000036.1:0-2297 GCA_045592045.1 Congzhengia sp.
TTCTGTCTTTACTTCACCTAATATCTCGTAGTATTCACCTTTTGTTGCTACTGTGCCTAAGACTGTGTTTTCTACTTTTACAGTATAACCCACTCTGTAATTGGAAAATGCAATACCGATAATACAAAAAAATACAACAGCCGAAATAAGTAAAACGGCGGGAATTTTTCCTTTTGAATGAAATTTCTTTGTGTCGATGTTACTGTGACACTTTTTCAATACCTTTTTTGAATCATAAGATATTGAATTTCTAATTTTTAACATTAAACCACCCTTGAATTTTTTTACTATGTAATAATATGATATGTAATATTTACGAAATTATTACAAAGTTGTTAAATACACTCTACAATATATTAGGCAAAAAGTCAAGGTTTTTTATGTTGATTTGTTTTTGTCCAAAATCAGATTTCTTCACAAAACCGCTTTGCTACTGCATTTTATCGGTTTTTAAACATTTTTTGCATATAGCAAATGTTAACATTGTGTTCATAATTTATATAATATTTATGTTACAAATTATTACAAAATTCGATATAATTGTAACAATTATTCTAAAAAATTACAAATTAAAAAAGACAAGAAGCAATACAAATTGCCTCCTGCCTTCTTGATAGTCTCTTGTTACAACAGCATTTACACTTCGTTTTATATTTACTTATCTGCTTCCATTTTGTCCAGTACCAGCGAGTACCCGTCTGCTCCGTATTGCAGGCATTTGTTTATCCTTGCAATAGTGGCAGAGGACATGCCTGTTTTTTCCTCTATTTCTGAAAATGTTTTCTTATCACGCAACAGCCTTGCCACAGAAATTCTTTGTGCCATGGAAGAAATTTCACGAACTGTACAAAGGTCAGTCAAAAATTTTTCACATTCTTCGGGGGTTTCTAAAGCTAAAATGGCATCTGCTAAAATTTTTAATTCTTCATTAAGTTTCATAATTAAAACCCTCCGCCATTCTGGGAAAAGCTGGTGATAAACTCGCGTGTTCTGGAATTCTGAGGATTGTTAAACACCTGTTCAGCCGTGCCTTCTTCTGCGATAACACCCTTGTCCATAAAGATAATTCTGTCAGAGATGTTTTTTGCAAAATTCATCTCGTGAGTTACAATAATCATTGTCATGCCAAGGTCTGCTACAGATTTTATAACCTTTAGAACCTCGTTTGTGATTTTTGGGTCTAACGCTGATGTAGGTTCGTCAAAAAGCATAATTTTAGGCTTTAGCGCCAAAGCTCTGCATATAGCTACACGCTGTTGCTGTCCGCCCGATAATTCACAGGGGTAGTTATTATATTTATCAGAAAGTCCCGCTCTATCCATTAAGGCTTTTGCTTCCGCTTCAATATTCGCTAAAATTTCTTTTTTGTTCTTTTTGTAATCTTCTCTATCTTTTGCCGCAAGACATGGTGCAAGCATTACATTTTCTAATGCTGTATATTGGGGAAAAAGATTAAATGACTGGAACACAAAACCAAATTTTGACTGGATTTCTCTTTGCTCTTTTTTGTTCCTTTTGAGCGCACTGGTTGCATCAAATACAACTTCCCCATCTAATGTTACCGTTCCTGCATCGGCTGTTTCTAAAAAGCTAATAGAGCGCAAAAGTGTGGTCTTGCCACTGCCTGATGAGCCGATAATAGAGAGCACTTCGCCCTCCTCCATGGAAAAGTCGATACCTCGTAAAACCTCGGTTTTCCCGAATTTTTTGTAAATGCCTTTTACTTCTAAAATTGCCATATCGACCCTCCTTACGACTTAAAGTAGTCCATTTTCTTTTCTATCCAACCAAAGAGCAGCGTGAGCGCTCCACAGAAAATAAGGTAATACACTGCCGTATAGAAAAGAGGCCATAAAAGACCATCCGACTTGATAAATTTTTGTGCCGCCCAAATGATTTCATAAACCATAACTATGCGGGCTAACGATGTATCCTTAACCAATGTAATGATTTCGTTGCTCATAGGGGGCACTATTCTTTTTACAACCTGCAAGAGTACAACACGGAAGAAAACTTGTGTTTTTGTCATACCCAGCACCTGACCTGCCTCGTACTGACCCTTGGAAATTGATTCAATACCGCCGCGATAAATTTCTGAAAAATAGCAGGAGTAATTGATAACAAAGGCGAGCATAACAGCAAAAAATCTGTCAAGCACATGCCATGTTGACAGCCATTCAATCAAGAATCCCGAACTGCCGTTAACGATTTGTGCTGTTGCCCAAGTACCCACAAGACCAGGTCCGTAAAAAATAACTATAAGCTGGAGCATAAGGGGCGTTCCTCTGATAATCCAT
>JAZNUA010000037.1:0-4619 GCA_045592045.1 Congzhengia sp.
GAAAACATAGTATCTGCTATAAAGTTTTTGTTATTTGCACTCAATAGCTTAATATTTAAAAGAAAATGCAGAACATTTATAACAGTCATAAGTGAAATTGTTTTAAATTGAGAAAGTTTCACATTATGTGCAATGCCTAAAGTAATTCCGCATAGTATTACAGGTAGAGCAGAGAATAGTGCTATGTAAATGTTTCGTGCAAAAACAGTGTAAACTGCAAGCGCACATGCACAAACAACACTTACAAAGAGGTAGTGGTGTTTAATTGCAGTATAACCTATTAAAGCTGCCAAAAGTGCATTGATTAAAAACACAAAAATCCCGACTGGTAATATAGAAGCAGCAGATAATATAATTGTAAATATTATAATCAAAACATAACTTTTGATATTGTTTTCTGACAATATAAACACCTCAGCTCATAATATCGTAACATATATTTTAACACATTATTTTCAAAATATCAACAGTTAAATTAAATTAGTGTAACAAATGCTTTTTTGTCAATAATTTCTTGATTTTTTACTTATATTATGTTATAATACATGTGTTTAGCGAGTTTGGTGATTTAAGATGTAAGAAATAAGCACCAATATTTAGTGAGATTGATGTTTATTTCTTATTTCTTGTTACCAAACAAGCTAAAATAAGTACCCGTTTTGCCCGCAATTCGGAGTATGATTATATAAATTTACGCGGGTAGAAAGGTATTGATAAAATGTACAGAAATTTCAAAACAGAATTTGCAGGCAGACCTCTAGAGATCGAAATAGGTAAGTTTGCGGAACTCGCAGGCGGTGCAGTAATGGTTAGATACGGTGAAACCTGTGTATTATCAACGGCAACAATGGCAGCAAAACCCAGAGAGGGTATTGACTTTTTTCCTTTAAGTGTTGACTTTGAAGAAAAGTTATATGCAGTGGGCAGAATTCCCGGTGGCTTTACAAGAAGAGAGGGTAAACCTTCCGATAAAGCTATTTTGACATCTCGTGTTATTGACAGACCTATCCGTCCTTTATTCCCTAAGGATTTAAGAAATGATGTTTCAGTTGTAAATACTGTTATGTCTGTTGATCAGGACTATTCTCCTGAAGTTGCAGCTATGATTGGTACATCTATTGCAATCTCAATTTCTGAAATTCCATGGAACGGACCGATTGCAGGTGTTGTTATGGGGTATGTTGATGGGCAGTTGGTTATAAACCCCACACTTGCAGAGCGTGAAAAAAGCGATCTCTACTTAACAGTAGCGGGAACAAAAGAAAAGGTCGTTATGATTGAAGCAGGCGCTAATGAAGTCAAAGAGGACATCGTTTTTGATGCAATTATGATGGCTCACGAGGAAATCAAAAAGCTTTGCGACTTTATTGCAGCTGTTCAGGCAGAAGTTGGTAAAGAAAAAATAACATATGAGCCTCATGTTGTTGATGAAGAACTTTACAATGATATTAAGGAATTTGGTATAGATAAACTTAAGGCTGCTTTAGATACTGATGACAAAAATATTCGTGAAGCTAATATGAAAGTTTTCTATGAAGAATTATATGCACATTTTGATGGTAAATACACAGAAGAAGAAAATAGCGCTGAAATCACAGAAGCAGTTGAAAAATTGATGAAATTTATTGTTCGTCGTTGGATTTTGGACGAGGGCAAGCGTGTTGACGGTCGTGGAATTACTGACATCAGACCTTTGAGTGCAGAAGTTTCAATTTTGCCCAGAACACATGGTTCAGGTCTTTTCGCAAGAGGACAGACACAGGTGTTGACTGTTGCAACCTTAGGACCAATTGGCGAAGCTCAGATACTTGATGGTATAGATGCTGAAACAGAAAAAAGATATATTCATCACTATAATTTCCCCTCATACAGTGTAGGTGAAACAAGACCCTCAAGAGGTCCCGGCCGAAGAGAAATTGGTCATGGTGCTTTAGCAGAAAGAGCTTTAGAACCTGTTATTCCCAGCGCAGAAGAATTCCCTTACGCTTTAAGACTTGTATCCGAAGTACTCTCATCTAATGGTAGTACATCACAGGCAAGTGTATGCGGTAGCACCCTGGCACTTATGGACGCCGGTGTTCCGATTAAAGCTCCCGTTGCAGGTATTTCTGTAGGTTTGGTTACAGAAGGCGAAAGATTTATAACAATGGTTGACATTCAGGGCTTAGAAGATTTCTACGGCGACATGGACTTTAAGGTAGCAGGTACAAAGGAAGGAATTACCGCTATTCAGATGGACATTAAGATTGATGGACTTACTCCTGAAATTATTAAACAGGCATTTGCTCAGACAAAAGAAGCAAGAAACTACATTTTAGATGAAGTTATATTAAAGGCTATTCCTGAACCGAGAGCAGAACTTTCCAAATATGCTCCGAAAATTTATACAATGCACATTGACAAGGATAAAATCCGTGATGTCATAGGTTCAGGCGGTAAGGTAATTCAGAAGATTATTGCTGAAACACAAACCAAGATAGATATAGAAGAAGATGGTACAATCTATATTGCTACCAGCGATGAAGAAATGGCAAACAAAGCTATGGAAATCATCAATGCTATTTGCGGCAATATCGAAATCGGTGCGATTTTCAAAGGTACCGTAACAACAGTTACAACATTTGGTGCTTTTGTTGAGTTTATTCCGGGTGTTGAAGGTTTAGTTCATATTTCTAAGCTTGAAAACAGAAGAGTGGCAAAAGTTGAAGATGTTGTAAATGTGGGCGACGAAATTATGGTTAAAGTAATGGAAGTTGACGAAAAAACAGGCAAAATCAGTCTTTCAAGAAAAGATGCTTTAAATGAATTGGAAGGCGTAAAAGAAGAAAACGAATAATTTTTGCTCGGAGGCGAAATTATGAAAATAATATTAAAAGACGATAAAATATTAGAATATAGCGAACCGAAACACCTCTATGAAATTGCAGGCGACATCTCAGAAGGTTTGATGCGCGCAGCTTTGGCAGCTTTGGTAAACGGTAAGGTTTTAGGTATGAGCGAAGTAATAGAAAGTGATGCAAATATCACTTTCCTTACTTTCGATGAACAGGAGGGTAAAGATACTTTAAGACATACAGCTTCGCATATTTTGGCTCAAGCTGTAAAAAGGCTTTTTCCTGAGGCAAAGCTTGCAATAGGACCCGCTATTGAAAATGGTTTTTACTATGATATTGATTGTGATATCTCATTTTCTGCTGAAACTTTAGTAAAAATTGAAGCTGAAATGAAAAAAATTGTAAAAGAAAATCTACCTGTTAAGAAAATTTTGATTTCAAGAGAAGAAGCTCTTAAATATTTTGAAGAAAAAGGTGAAATATATAAAGTAGAGCTAATCAACGATTTACCAGAAGATGCAGAAATCAGTTTATATGAGCAGGGTGAGTTTACTGACCTATGTGCAGGACCTCATGTATCTTCAACAGGTAAAGTAAAAGCCTTTTGCTTGACAGGTACAGCAGGCGCTTATTGGCGTGGTGATGAAAAGAACAAGATGCTTCAGAGAATCTACGGTACTGCCTTTTTGAAAAAAAGCGATATGGAAGAATTTCTGGTTGCTCAAGAAGAGGCAAGAAAACGCGATCACAACAAGCTCGGTCGCGAACTTGATATTTTTACAACAGTTGATGTAATAGGTCAGGGTTTGCCTGTAATGCTTCCTAAGGGCACAAAGATTTTACAGACACTTCAGAGATGGGTAGAAGATTATGAAGAGGCTAACGGCTGGCTCAGAACTAAAACACCCTTAATGGCAAAAAGTGACCTTTATAAAATTTCTGGCCATTGGGATCATTATTTAGATGGTATGTTTGTTATGGGTGACCCCGAAAGTGATAAAGAAGTATTTGCTCTTCGTCCTATGACTTGTCCATTCCAATACCAGGCTTATCTTTCAAAGATGAGAAGCTACAGAGATTTGCCGTTAAGATATGCCGAAACATCAACACTATTCAGAAATGAAGCTTCAGGCGAAATGCATGGACTTATTCGTGTTCGTCAGTTTACGATTTCGGAAGGACACTTAATGTGCAGACCTGATCAGCTTGAAGATGAGTTTAAAAAGTGTTTGGAAATGACAAACTATATGATGAAGACTCTAGGTTTGTACGAAGACATTTCTTATAGATTTTCTCAGTGGGATCCCGACAACAAAGATAAGTATATTGGTACTGAAGAGCAGTGGGATGAAGCTCAGGGCGTCATGAAAAATATTTTAGATGACCTTGGCATTGATTACAAAATTGGTATAGGTGAAGCAGCATTCTATGGTCCAAAGCTTGATATCCAGATTAAGAATGTATTTGGTAAGGAAGATACTCTTATTACAATTCAGGTTGACCAGATGCTTGCTGAAAAGTTTGGTATGGAATACACAGATAGTGACGGTTCTAAGAAAAACCCGTATATTATTCACAGAACATCTATCGGTTGTTACGAAAGAACTTTAGCGCTTCTTATTGAGAAGTATGCAGGTGCTTTCCCCACCTGGCTTGCGCCTGTTCAGGCAAAAATTCTTCCAATTACAGATAAACAGAAAGAATATGCTAAAGAATATGCAGAGGTTTTAAAAGCAAACGGCGTATCTGTTGAAGTTGATGACAGAAACGAAAAAATAGGATACA
>JAZNUA010000038.1:0-6784 GCA_045592045.1 Congzhengia sp.
CTATTGTATATAATACATCTCCCTCATTAACTACATCTCCTTGTTCAAAATCAGCGCTCAGAACATCACCTGAAACCAAAGCAGTTATAGAATACTGGTCTTTTGGGCTCACAACCGCAGAGCCTGTGACAGAAGATACGATTGTTCTTCTCTCTACTGTCGACTCCACATAAGTCGGCGCCATTACTGCTTTGTCTTTTCTGAAATTTCCTATAAAAAATATTACCGCTATAATCATAACAAAAATAGCTGCTATCCAGATATTTTTTTTGTTGTTAAATATTTTAGGTTTTTTTACAGTAAATTTGTCTTTTATCATTATGAGCTTCCTTTCATATTTTGTACGGATTTATTCTAGCATAAAATTAAGTCAAAACTATTGACAAATTGTAAATTTTAACAACAAAATTAAAAAAAAGAATGATTTACACAAAGGTAAAGCCATTCTTTTATATTTATTTTTTCCCAAAATCGATAAATTCTTCGGGATTTAAGTATGTTTCGCCTCGTTTTATTTCAAAATGAATTGTGTTGTCTTCTTGATTTGCCCGTGCTATTATCTGACCTGACTCTACTTTTTCGCCAACACTGGGCAAAATTTCATTAAGCTTTGAATACACAGTCAAAATTTCTTCGCTGTGCTTTATAACTATATATGTGCCCAATTCCTGTGTTGTGGCTATTTCTGATATTTTTCCATCTGCAACCGCTAAAACATTTTCTCCGTCGGGAATCTTAATATCCACGCCGTAGTGAAAGTCACTATTTGATGCATTTTGTACGCCAAATCCTGTTGTTATTTTCCCCTTTGGAGCAGGGTTTGTAAATTCCGAAATCGGCTTCATAGCCTGGATTTCTTCGTTAGATGTAAAGATATTTTTTCCTTTTTTGATTATTTCACTTAAATCTGTCTGATGCGTTACTATATGTCGTACTGCTTGCTTTGTCTTTTGTAATGTATTTTGTTGGGTAAGCTTAATACCGCTCAATATTACCAAGGCAATCAGGCATACTATAATTTGGATTTTTAAGCCATTTTGGCGTTTTGTTTTATTGGCTGGCATTTGATATCTCATCGTTTGTCCTCCTTATCGGTTGTACAATATTATATTGGCTTTATAGGTATAATATGACCAAAGGGAGAAACAAAAAAGCTGTTTTACACCCATTGCACTGTATAGCAGTAGGTAATAAAACAGCTTCATTTTTTAGTTATTTAATTTTCCTTTTTATAGAAGAAAATACTCAAAAGCATTACAACGCCTGCAATAATCAAGAACGCTATTGTAGGTGTCCAGCCATGTGACACAACAAGTGCAACTACCATAAATAAGCATCCTAGAATAGCAAGTGCTGGGACTACAAATCTCTTTACAGGGTGTAAATCCTTTTCTTTTTTCATCATCATAACAAATATCGGAATATATAAAGCGTAAATTGATACGATTGAAAGCTCTGATGAATCGAACGCTAAGGGGCCGAACCAGTTGTCTGTAAGGTTGGCTCCATAGAAGAACATAAGCCATAGTGCTGCCAATAATAAACCTATAACTGATGAGTTTGTAGGCATATTTGTATCTTCGTCAAGTCTGCCGAACATCTTAGGCTTAGGACCCGTGCCGCGTGCAGAAAGTGAGTAGATGCTTCTTGTTGTAGCAACCATAAGACCATTTAATGTGCCTAGACATGAGATAACAACTACAACCATTAAAGCTGTACCGCCAAATGAACCAAAAAGGTTAGAAAATGCAAGCTTAACACCTGCTTCGCCCTGCTCAATCAGTGCAGCATTTGTAGCACCGCCTGCAAGACCTGTGTAGTACAGTATGTAAACTACTATAACGACAATCATACCCAGTGTAAGAGCAATAGGAAGGTTCTTCTTGGGATTTTTAAGCTCTGCATTGATACTTGTTGCAATTATCCAACCGTCATAGGCAAACGCACAAGCTGCAACTGCAGTAAAGAGCGCAACACCATAGCCACCTTCAGGAACGATGTTTGCAGTTGCAAAGTTTTCAACTGTAAGCCCGTTAGATAAGCCTGCAATAAGACCTACAACTGCGGTTAAAAGTAAAGGAATGAGTTTAATAATTGTTGTTGAAACCTGAAATTTACCCGCGATAATGGGTGAAAGAGTGTTAATGGCATAAAAAACAATCATAAACACAAAAGCAATAACCATTACCTGAGGACCAACAATGTCAAAACCAAAAAGCACACCTGCATAGCGTGCTGACACCCATGCTAAAACAGATGTCAAGCTGGGATAATAAATGAACGCCATAAACCAGCCCATAAAGTAAGCATATTTTTTGCCTACTGCATTTTCTGCATAGTCAACTATACCGTTAACTTTAAGATAGCGTGTAGCCAAAATCGAGAAGGTGTAAGCACACACCAAAACGATTAAGCCGCCTAAAATCCACGCGCCTATACCTAGCGGCAGGTTTCCGCCTGTTGCTGACAGAACCTTTTCTGCTTTAAAGAATACACCGCTACCTATAACAATACCTACTACCATTGCAATAGCGGTTAAAAGACCATACTTTGCTTTTAATTGTTGCATATTTACCCTCTTTTCAAAAGAATTTTGATTGTTTACCTTTTTACATTATACTATTATATTTTCAAAATGTCTATATTTTTTTACCAATATTTTTTATATTTGTGTTTTTTTCGACTGTTTATTGGTTTTTTTTATTGATTTATTGTGTTTTGTCGAAGTTTTGTAATTGATTTGTAATATAAAACACTATATAATGTGTATTGTCGACGAAAAATATACAATATATCAACAAGGAGAATAGTATGAGTATCAGAAAATCAGTAAGAAAAATAACGGTAAATGTAACTGACCACGAAGCAAGAAGCTTTGTTTTGGAGTATTTTACATTGGAAAAGGAAACCTATGTAGACGGAATTTCATACAATACATACGGCGTAGAGGTTCTGAAGCAGGAAAAGACACCATTCGGCACAATGAGAGTAGAATACAGAAAGGTATTTGATGTTTTCTGTACTGAGGATGAAGCAAAAAAAGTAGCGAATATCTTAGCAGATAACACTGTAACACCTGTATCTGTACATGATGTTTTAGAGCAATTTATCGGCACTGATGAAATCGAATATGAGGAATATGAAATTTTAGCAGCAGTATAAATCTTAATACAAAAAAGCAGTGCCAACCACATCAATTTAATGATGTGGTTGCACTAATTTTTATGTTATAAATTCATTCCCATATCACTTTCGAGCATATAGAGGATTTTTCTTATGACGGGCTTTTTGAATATCATTTCTGCCGCATATTTATAACAGTCAAGCTGAATTCTATATTTTTCTATGGTATCTTCAGCGTCATAACTTCTGTCAGTTTTATAATCTATAATTACAATACCGTCATCTGTAATCAAAAGACAGTCTATAACGCCCTGAAGCATTATTTCCTCTTGACTCTGTGTCGTTGTTATAAAGTTTTTTGCAGGTATGGACACTCCAAACATATACTCTCTTTTTACCTCTTTGGCAGAAAGTAACATTTTGCCCGTGCCTGATTTGAAAAATTTCAGAATTTTATCGGGATTTATCGCTCCTGCTTCTTCTTCGGTCAAAAAACCCTTATTGTTTATAATATCTATTTGTGCCTTTATATTCTCTTTAGTTTCGGTTGGAGCGGATAAATCATACCTCTGCAAAACAGTATGGTATGCTATACCTATTTCTGCCGCTGTAAGACCTGATATTTTTTCTTTGATTTTACTGCGTTTTTTGAAAATTTCATAACCTCCTGACAAACTTTCTGATTCTTTTCTTTTTTTCAATTCGCTTACCGTAATCTTAGATGGCAATTTTGTATTATCAATGTCAGGATAAACATAGTTCACAAGCTCTACTAAGGCATCGCTGTCTACAGATGTCACTTTTTCTTCATCAAAATCTGCGTGAGCAAAGTTTTCAAGCTCTTCAATGCTTGAAATAATTCGTACATCAAATATACTTTCATCACTTAAAATTGCCGAGGCGCTACCACTCTCTATACAATTTCTCAATACTTCTCCATTTTTGTGATTGAGAATCGCCATTATAATCCAATCAAGATAGGAAATGTGCTCTGACACAATGGAACCGCTTATTTTTCGAGCTGTGTTTTGAGAAAAACAAGTCTGTACTTTCTTCGCTATATCTTTATCTGAGCCGACTATTATAAGCTTTTCCTTGGCACGGGTCAAAGCCACATACAGAATTCTCATTTCTTCTGCAATACTTTCCCTGTAAAGAGCTCTTTCAACCGCAGAACGAGGCGCAAAAACATAAGTAATACGCAAGTCAGTATCTACAAATTTAGGACCAAATCCCAAGTCTGCGTGATACAGAACATTTTTTCTCAAATCCATAAGGTTAAACTGATGTTCTGCCGCAAAAAGTATAACCACAGGAAACTCAAGGCCTTTGCTTTTGTGAATACTCATAATGCGAACTGCATCATTCTGCTCTGCTGCAAGGCTTGCAGATATTAAATCACTACCCGTTTCTTTAAAATCGTTTATAAACTTTATAAAGCTGTAAAGCCCTTTTAAACCAGTGTTTTCGTAGTCCTTTGCCCTTTTATACAAAAGCCTTAAATTAGCACATTTTATAACTCCGTTGCTTTGGGTCTGCTGGGCATCGTAATACCCTGTCGTGTTGTAGATATCTAAAATAAGCTCGCTGACACTCATCCGCTTTGATTTTTCAGAAAAGCTTTCAATAACTGAAATAATCTCGCGGCAAAGCGCTGCTTCCTTCATTTCTGTCTGGCTGCAGGAAATTATCGCGTCATAGTAAGATTTTTTTCTATTGCAACTGCGAATAATCGCCAATTCTTCCGACGAAACATTAAAAATCACAGAACGAAGCACTGATAACAGCGGCAAATCTTGGTATGGGTTGTCGATTATTGCCAACATCGAAAGGATTACTTCTATTTCTCTACTGGCAAAATAAGAGCCTGTCCGCTCTGCATAACAAGGTATGCCGTATTCAGAAAATACCGCGTTTAAAATAATGGAATTATCTTTAACATTTCTTGAAATTATACAGATGTCTTTATAGGTTATTTTTCTGTATTTTGTGCCGTCGTAAATTTCAGCACCGCTATCTATGAGCTCTGCTATACGCTTAGCGCAATACATAGCTTGAAGTTCGATTTTGTCTAAATCTTTATCTGCTTCAGTTATTGTTTTAGTATCAATGACTGCAACTTCGGTTCGATAATCCAAAGGATTCACACTTTCATCAGGATATTCAGCACCTAAGTATAGCTTTTCATCTTCGTTATAATCTATTTCCCCCGAATCCTCAGACATAATCCTTTCAAAAATGTAGTTTACCGATGCTAAGATGTTTTCACGGCTTCTGAAGTTTTTAGAGAGAATGATTTTTCTGTTATTGGCAGTTTCCTGTTTTGAAAATTCGTCGCGCTTTTTCTTAAACAGAATCGGATCAGTATTTCTGAATCTGTAAATACTCTGCTTAATATCGCCAACCATAAAAAGGTTGTTTTCTTTTTTTATTGATTCAAATATAGCTTCTTGCAACTTAGATGTGTCTTGATATTCATCTATATAGATTTCATCGTAATGTTCTTTTATAATTGAGGCAATCTCCTTATTTTGTAAAACCTCAAGGCAATAGTGCTCACAGTCAGAAAAGTCAAGTATGTTTTTTGACATCTTCATTTCCTTAAATCGCAATGCCAATCGCTTTACGCTTTCCGCTAAACATCTCATAAGAGGATACATTTTTCTTATTGCGGTTTCCTGCTGCTTCGCGGTCAGATTTAGTAGCTTGTCACAAATTTTTCCAACACGGGTTTCTTTGATTTTTTTCCGCAAATCCGTAACTGTTTCTATGTACATAGGTGAACTGTCTTTCGGAATTGCAGGTCTTCTTTTAAATTCAAAATTATCAAATTCAAGTTTTAGTCTGTCATAATCAAAATTCAACAGACATTCTTTAAAAAAGCACTGCTCTTCTTTCAAAAGTGCCTCAAAATCAAAAAGCAAATCCTGTCTGGCAAGGTCAATTATCGTTTCGTATTCAGAAATGATTCTTTCGCACTCCGCGTGCACTTCGTTCAGTATTATATTACAATAGTCGCTATCAACAAATTCATTTTCTATCATAAATTTTTCTGCCGAATCATCTAACCATTTATCAGGATACGGCAAGCTGGTGGAAAAATTGTATATAGACTCCAAAAGCTCACGAAAGCCCTTGTCGTTTGCCTTGGCATTGGCATAAGACTCCATAAGACAGAGAAAATCTTTGCCAAACTTTTTGTCGTCGTACATATCGTTGATTACATCATCCATCGCTTCGTCAAGCATTACCTTGCATTCCGTCGGGTCTGCCACTGAAAAATCAGGCGAAATATCTGCCTCTACGAAGTATTTTCGCAATATGTCTATACAAAAGGAGTCGATTGTGGTTATCTGAGCTTTTTTGATAAGCGTAAGTTGTTGTTTTATCTGTTTGTCGTGAGGGTTTTCAATATGACGCTTTTCAATGCCTGAAATAATGCGTTCACGCATTTCGTTAGCAGCGGCATTGGTAAATGTAACAACTAAAAGCTTGTCTGCATTTATAGGGTTTTTGCTATCTGTTATTCTAGATATTATTCTTTCGACAAGCACAGCGGTTTTGCCGCTTCCGGCAGCTGCCGAAAGAAGCAGATTCTGATTTTTTGATTCTATTGCAGAGAATTGTTCGTCTGTCCACTTAGTAGCCACTTACTGTTCAC
>JAZNUA010000039.1:0-2394 GCA_045592045.1 Congzhengia sp.
TTGTATTTAGACAACAAATATGGTATAATACATCGGTATGATAAAATTTTGATGATTGGGTGTATAAAATGGTATTTTCCAGTATTTTGTTTTTGTTTTACTTTTTACCTGCCATTTTAATACTGTACTATTTAGCTCCAAAGAAACACAGGAATGTGGTGCTTTTCTTCGGCAGTTTATTCTTTTATGCCTGGGGAGAACCTTTATATGTAGTTATACTTATACTTTCTACGCTTTTGAATTATTTTGTTGGTATAGCAATAGGAAAGGCGGAACAAAATCAAAAACTGAAAAAAGCAATTCTTATAACGGGTATTACCCTTAACCTTGCAGTTCTGGTAATATTTAAATATACTGATTTTTTGCTTGAAATTTTTAATACAATATTTTCAGCAAATATTCCGTTACCCAGAATCAGACTGCCTATCGGTATATCGTTTTTTACATTCCAGACATTGTCTTACATAATCGATATATATAGAAAAACGGCAAAAATTCAGAAAAATTACATTTCTTTTGGTACTTATGTGGCGTTGTTTCCTCAGCTGATTGCAGGTCCCATAGTAAGATATAACTCCATAGATGAACAGCTTTCCAAAAGACGCGAAAGCATTGAGGGATTCACATCAGGTACAATTTGTTTTGTAGTAGGTCTTGCAAAAAAAGTTCTTATCGCAAACAATATAGGGGTTTTGTGGGAAAGTGTAATAAGTGTGCCCTTTAGTGAAATGTCTGTACTGTCTGCCTGGCTTGGTATTGTGGCGTATTCATTGCAGATTTATTTTGACTTTTCAGGGTATTCTGATATGGCAATTGGCTTAGGCAGAATGTTCGGTTTTGAATTCGAAAAGAATTTTGAATATCCGTACATTTCAAAGTCCATTACTGAATTTTGGAGACGGTGGCATATATCTTTAAGCACTTGGTTTAAAGAATATGTATATATACCTTTGGGCGGAAACAGAGTATCCAGATTACGAATGTATTTAAATCTTCTTATCGTGTGGACGCTTACTGGTATCTGGCATGGCGCGGGAGTTAATTTTTTGGTTTGGGGAATATATTATGCTGTTATTCTCATTATGGAGAAGAGCTTTTTGTTAAAAATTTTAGAAAAGCTTCCTTCCTTTATAAGAATTCTATATTCACTTTTGTTAATTATTATTGGATGGGTGTTTTTTGCGTCGCCAGATATGGGATATGCTTTAGAATATATCAAAGCTATGGTTGGCGCTAATGGAGTACCTGTTACAGATTTTGCGTTTTTATACAATATAAGGTCATATGGCTCACTCATTATTATAGCGATAATTGCCATGCTGCCTTATCCGAAAAAAATTTGGGATAAATATTGCAGTGAAAAAACTATGCTGTCCTTAGTTTTGGTTATATTGGCAGTAGTGTTATGCACGGCATATTTATTGGATTCGTCATACAATCCATTTCTATACTTTAGATTCTGATAACTAAAAATATAGCAGGGGAGGTGCGTTATATGAAAGACAAGTACATAAAAAGAAATTTGTGCAGACGGATTAATAACATATGCGCACTGGTTTTGTTGCTAGTTTTTATGTTTAACATACTTAGTCCTGTAATTGAGTATTCGGAGCTTGAAAACAGATTTTTACAAAAATTTCCCAGGCTTACCATAAGCGGAATCCTGGACGGAAGCTATATGGAGGATGTGGAAAACTACCTGAATGATCACTTTATAGGAAGAAACGGTTTTGTGAAACTCAAGGCGAGTGTGGAATACCTGAGCGGAAAACGGGAAAACAACGGCGTCTATGCCTGCAAAGATGATTACCTGATAGAAAAACCTGCTGAATATGATGAAAACTTGATTAACAAAAATATATCGGCAATAAAAACGCTGAACAATATTGGCAGATACAATATTTATACAGCGATTATTCCGCCTGCTTTTGAAATTATGCAGGACTATCTTCCTGAAAATGTGTACTGCGATACAATTCCCAGACTAAATAAAAAACTCAAGGAAAGCTTTCAGGATAGCGGAGTGCAAACGGTTGAAACAACGCAAGAATTGAAAAAATATAAAGATAACTATCTATATTACAGGACCGACCACCATATCACAAGTAACGGAGCGTTTATCGTATACAATAAGTTGGCAGAAATCTTGGGATACGATGCTTTAAATGGCGATGATTTTAAAGTTTCTGATATTACCAGAGAGTTTTACGGCACAACATATTCAAAGGCATTACGGTATGTATCACCTGATATTATCTCCGAATACAAGCCGTTAGAAACAGCACGATTCAAGGTCAGATTTCCTTACGACAAGGAGGAAGCTGATTCTATGGGATTTCCTGAGCACTTGCGGACAAAAGATCACTATTCTTATTTCTTAGACGGAAATCATGC
>JAZNUA010000040.1:0-4033 GCA_045592045.1 Congzhengia sp.
TACTTGCCGTCCAGGTACAGGGACTTGCCGGCAACGCCGTCGGCAACCAGAATGGCATGATCGGAAGCACCGATACCGGTGATAGCGCCGGCGTCGTCCTTCAGCTGCTGCATGTATTTGATACAGCCTTCCATCAGACAATGCCGAAGAAATCTTACATGTACGGTATTCCTTACGAATATTATGAAAAGTACAAAATCAGAAAATACGGTTTCCATGGTACATCTCACAACTATGTTTCACACAGAGTTGCAGAAATGATGGGTAAACCCATTGAAGAATTAAAAATTATTACATGTCATTTAGGTAATGGTTCATCAATCGCTGCAGTTGACGGTGGTAAAGTGGTTGACACATCAATGGGACTTACTCCTTTAGAAGGTTTAGTTATGGGTACTCGTTCAGGTTCTATTGACCCTGCAATTATTCCTTTCTTGGCAAATAACGAAGGACTTACCGTTAATGAAATTGACAGTATTTTAAATAAAAAATCAGGCGTTTTAGGTATTTCAGGTGTTTCATCAGACTTCCGTGATTTGTCTGCTGCAGCAGAGGAAGGAAACGAAAGAGCAGCGCTTGCTTTAGAAATGTTTGTTCATAGTGTAAAAGGATATATTGGCAGATATGCTTCTATTATGGGCGGTGTAGATGTCATTACATTTGCAGGTGGTGTAGGCGAAAACGACAAAACTACAAGAGCAGATGTTTTATCCGGTCATGAATTTATGGGTATAAAGATTGATTTGGAAAAGAACAATGTTCGTGGTAAAGAGGCAGAAATCTCAGCTGCAGATTCAAAAGTAAAAGTATTCGTTGTTCCTACCGATGAAGAAATGACGATTGCACGAGACACTAAAAAGATTGTAGAAGGAAGATAGGAGAAAAAAATGGATAAATGTATACCTGTAGTTGTTATAAACGAATTAGCTGAAATTGATAAAATCCTTCCTGCATTAAAGAATAATGATATTAATTGTGCAGAAATAACATTCAGAACATCTTGCGCAGCGGAAGCTATTAAATTAGCTAACGAAAAATATCCTGAAATGAATATAGGTGCAGGAACAGTTATAAATGAGGAACAGTGCAAAAAGGCTATTGAAGCCGGTGCGAAGTTTATTGTTTCTCCGGGGTTATCTGTAAGCGTCGCTAAGATGTGCAAGGAATGTAATATACCTTATTATCCCGGATGTGTTACACCCACGGAAATTATTCAGGCGTTAGAGCTTGGTATAACTACTGTCAAGTTCTTCCCGGCTAATGTATATGGTGGTTTAGCGGCACTCAAAGCTTTAGCAGCACCATTTCCGCAAATCAAATTCATACCAACCGGTGGTGTCGATAGAAGTAATATAGATGAATTCTTTGCTTTTGACAAGGTTGCAGCTGTAGGCGGTAGTTTTTTTGTAAAAGAATCTCTTGAAAGGATGGAAAAATAAAATGGCAAAAGTAGTAACAATGGGCGAGATTATGCTCCGATTATCAACGCCGGGACACGAGAAATTTATTCAGGCAGACGAATTTGATGTATGCTATGGCGGTGGCGAAGCTAATGTTGCAGTATCTTTAGCAAACTATGGTCACGATGCATCTTTTGTTACAAAGGTTCCTAATAACCCTATCGGCGAATGTGCTGTTGCGGCACTCAGAAAGCACAATGTTTGCACAAAACACATCGCAAAGGGTGGAGAAAGATTAGGTATTTACTTTTTAGAAACAGGTGCAGCTATGCGTGCATCTAATGTAGTATATGATAGAGCTCATTCTTCAATTTCAACAGCAGTCGCAGAAGATTTTGATTTTGATGCAATTTTTGCTGATGCCGATTGGTTCCACTTTACAGGCATTACACCTGCAGTAAGTGATGCTGCAGCAGAATTGACAGAAAAAGCATTAAAGGCAGCTAAGAAGCATGGCGTTAAAGTTTCTGTTGACTTAAATTTCCGTAAGAAATTATGGTCAAGCGAAAAAGCACAGAAGGTTATGACAAACCTGATGCAATATGTGGATGTATGTATTGGTAACGAAGAAGACGCTGAAAAAGTTTTAGGCTTTAAACCTGGCAACACAGATGTTACAAGCGGAGATTTGGAATTGGCAGGTTATGAAGACATCTTTAAGCAAATGGTCGCTAAATTTAACTTTGAATATGTTATTAGCTCACTTCGCGTTAGCCATAGTGCCTCAGATAACGGCTGGTCAGCATGTATTTATTCAAGAGATACAAAAGAATTCTATCATTCAAAAGAGTACAGAATTGCTCCCATTGTTGACCGCGTAGGCGGTGGAGATAGCTTTGCCGGCGGAACAATATGTGGATTTTTAGACGGCAAAAACTTTAAAGACGCTTTAGAATTTGGTGTTGCAGCTTCTGCGTTAAAACACACAATCCCTGGCGACTTCAATCTGGTTTCAAGAAGTGATGTTGAAAACCTTGTTGGCGGCGACGGTTCAGGTAGAGTACAGAGATAATTAAGAATTTATTTTAAGGCGCCGTATTTCGGCGCCTTAATTACATTTATAGACGCTCCTATGGGGTTAAGCCGAAAAGACGCTATGGATGCAGTTTGTTTTATGGAAAAAGTGTTTAAACAAGCACAGTAACAAAAAACAGACATCACAAAAGTGATGTCTGTTTTTTGTTTAATAGTATATTTATTCGGTAACTTCTGGTACTTCAGGTTGAGTTTCTTCTATTTGCGGGATGGAGGTACCATCTGCATATACAGGTTCGAACACTGTTCCATCCAAATTCAAACGAGCTGTTCCACCTGTTTCTAATTCTACAAACACATCATTACTGCAAGCATTTACAAGTTGTGCATTGCCGCTTAGAATGATTTTTGTCTCATTGGTATTCAGATCAAGCGTCGCAAGGTCAGCGGTAGGTATTGCAGCATTTTCGTCTGCTCCTGAGCTGTAATTCATGTATGAATCACGGTCATAACCTATATAAAGCAATGTATCGCCCAATATATTAAGATTTGTAAACATAACATTGTCTATGGAAATCTTTTCGGATATTTTAGAATCTAAATTCATTTTATAAAGCGAACAATCTAAAAAGTCAGCACTGTCAATGGTTTGACCTTTAAGTTCTGCCTTGTATGTCGCAATGTAATATAAGTTGTTACCTTTAACAAAGAATGTATTAACAGGTGTATCAACTAAAACAGTTATTTCTTTGGTTTTAAGATTTATTGCTTTAAGATTAAACATAGCCCATGTGTCGGTAGAGTCGCTGTCTGAAAAATAATACACACTATCGCCATATACGCTAAAGCCAACAGAGGCTTCTTCTGTTATCAATTCGTCCTTCATTGTATCAACATTCATTCTGTGAATTCTTGGGTAAGATTTTATCTGACCTTGTGATGCTAAAGTCTTAAGTTGTTCTTCGGTAAGATTTTCAGGAGGATTTTCGTAATCTACTTTTATGTAGTACATTTCATTGCCGACAACACTTAAATTATAAACTACGGAATCAAAAAGTACCTTGATTTCTTTTCCATCTTTTGTTATACGACAAGGTTTTTGCTCATTGTTAATGAAATAAACATAATCTCCTACAACATTGAGATGACTTACAGCTGAATCAGTTAGAATCTGCTTTTCTTTTGTTGCTTTATTTTCTTTAATCAGATTTGTTTCAGATGGTGAATACATACTATCTGAAGATGAAGAAGCAATGAAGTAAATATTTTCATCGTCTTCGGCAAGCAAGCCTGAATTTATAATATTGGCTGGTGAATTACCTATCACTTTATCGGTTAGTTCGTACTTTTTATCGCTGCCGGCCTCTGAAAAAAGCTTATATGCCTTTAACAAATCTCCTGAGTTTACAGCATCATCGCCTTGCTTTACAAGTTCTTCATTATGCTTTGCAATTTTTATTTCTACAACTTTATCTTTTATAAAAAAGCCTGCCAAAACAGCAAGTGCAGCTAGAATAACAGCGATTACAGCAATAATTACATTTTTCTTTCTTTTTTTAGTTTTTCTTCTTCGAAAGCAATCTGCTCAAGTTCGTCGT